>VHBV01000139.1 GCA_016882165.1 Candidatus Pelagibacterales bacterium | reverse complement strand
AATAAAGTCTTTGAAACATTAAAAAATCTTGAAGATGATGTTTGTGAGTTTGTTAAAAATCTAACCGAGGAAGTTGTTTTGGGAATTTGTAAGTAAGTGGGTGTTTTCAAGTTAAAATAGTATAAGTGATTAATTATATTGATCTCTAATCAAATCTTTTTGACAACAAAAACAATAATTTTGATAATGAAAATTCAGCTATAAATTCAATTGAAAATCATTAAAAAAATTAATACTTGAAATTGCACTGTCTGTCAGATCAAGTAGTTGTTTTTGCAATCGATGTCTGATTTAACAATTTCTTACAAAGGCACACAAACAATAATTCAAGATAATGATCCAAATGTTGATTTCTCAATTCAATTAAATGGAAAGATTATTTTAGATAGTGGCGATTTCAATTTCTAACGAATTTACAATGTCAGCTTTGCAATAAAAGTTGACCTTGTAGTAATTAATATTATTTCATCTCCTCCAACTCAAGCCATCTTTCTTCAGCAATATCAAGTTCTTTTTGGTATTTTGCAATTTCCATTGCAATATGAGCTAAGTTTGCCGAGTTTCTGTCTTCGGTATTACTTAACTCATCACTCAATTCTTTAATTTTTAATTCTAATTTTTCAATTTTTGCGGGCAGTTTCTCAAGCTCTAACTTGAATTTATAAGATAGTTTTTTTGAATTGGTGCTTTTTGTCTCATTTAAATAATTTTCTGTTTTTGTTGTTTCTAATTTGTTTTCTTTATTAGTAACTGAAGTTTGACAATATTTATTCTTATATTCCAAATAGTCAGAATAACCACCAATATGATTGGCAATTACACCATTTCCTTCAAAAGCTAAAATTGATGTTGCAACATTATCCAAAAAATCACGATCATGCGATACAACAATTAAAGTTCCCTGATATTTCATTAAATATTCTTGAAGCATATCTAAACTATCCATATCAAGATCGTTTGTTGGTTCATCAAGAATCATAAAATTTCCAGGATTTGCTAAAGTTTTTGCTAAAAGCAAACGATTTTGTTGACCACCAGAAAGTGTTCCAGCCAAGGTTGAAACGTCTTTTGGATCAAACAAAAAGTCTTTTAGATAACCACAGACATGACGAGTTTTACCATTGGCTAAATGAACATACTCTCCACCAGATTCACATAAAATTTCTTGTAAAGTTGATGTTGGTTTAATTTGACTACGTGATTGATCAAAGTAAGAAACTGAAATATCTTTTGCTGGTTTAACGTTTCCAGAATCTGGCAAAACATCTCCAATCATCATTTTTAACAAAGTTGATTTGCCAAGACCATTTCTTCCAATAATTCCAATTTTCTCGCCACGTAAAATTTTAAGACTAAATTTATCAATTAATGGCGAGAGCTGTTTTTGAAAAAGAGGTGTGCGCGTGGCTTCGGATGATTCTTTCGTAAAATCATCCGATTCAAATTCTAAAGAATTTGAATCACCTTTTTTTTCAAAGAAGTCTGAATAAGATTTACTAACATTATTAAAACTCAAAATCACTTGTGGTGCATCTTCTTCTAATTTCTGAGATTCAATTTTAATATAGCTTTGATTGGCTCTAACCAATTTCTTCTGAGCTTCTAATTTTCCTCTAAGTTCTAATAAATAATGCAATCTACCAATATTTCTTTTTCTTCTACCTGTAACACCAGTTTGCAGCCAACCACTTTCAAGATCAACTTTCTTTTCCAAATTTATCAATTCTCTTTGTTCATGATCAATAATTCCTTGTGACCATTCATCAAAATTGTCATAACCCTGTTGATTAATCTTAATTTGTCCAGCTCTAAGCCAAAAAACTTTATTTGAAACTTTTTCTAAAAATTTTCTATCATGAGAAATAACTAGTAGAGCTCCTTTGAAGCCCTGCAAATAACTTTCAAGCCATTCGATAATTTCAAGATCAAGATGGTTTGTTGGTTCATCAAGAAGCAAAATTTCCGGTTCTAAAACCAAAGCACGAGCCAAATTTACTCGGCGTTTTTGACCACCTGAAAGGTTTTGGGTCAAAGCATTTTTATCAATCTGTAGATTCTCGCAAACAATATCAATTACATAAGATTTGTGTTCGTCAATTTTCAAATGTGACATTATAAAATCAGCAACCGTAATGTTTGGCGGTAATTCTTCGCTTTGCGTTAGGTAACCAACTGTAGAGTTTGGAGCAATCCAACGTTCACCCAAATCAAGCTCAAATCTACCAGCAATTGCATTCATTAAAGTTGTTTTACCAACACCATTTTTTCCAATCAAACAAACTCTATCTCGAGGAAATAAGTTTAAATTTAAATCTTCGAACAAAGTTTTTTTAGCAAAAGAAATTGTTGCATTGCGTATTGATAATAAAGGAGGAGATTTCATTTAAATGGATTCTTTGTTGTAAAATTTCTTAGTGCTTAAATTTTTTAATAATTAAAATAATTTACATTTTTAATTAAAAAAACATAATTGAAAATCTAATTATTTCCTAAGAAATGTGCTCTAGACTTAACTTATTAGTTTTAAGTCTAGCTAGTTTTTTGCAACAAAAAATACTTATCTTCAATTTAATCAAAAAAATAAATGTCTGAGCAAAATATAGTTACTTTAAAAAATGGATTGCGTATTGCCGCTGATGAAATGAAAGATGTTGAAACAGTTTCAATTGGAGTTTTTGTAAATACAGGAAGTCGTAATGAATCACCTGAAATTAATGGAATTTCGCACTTTCTTGAGCATATGGCTTTCAAGGGAACTAAAAAAAGAACTGCAAGACAAATTGCTGAAGAGTTTGAAGAAATTGGAGGAAGAATTAACGCTTATACTTCAAAAGAAAAAACTGTTTATTATGTGAAAGTCTTGAAACAACATGCTGAATTTGCTGTTGAGTTTCTTTCTGATATTTTGCAAAACTCAACTTTTGATAAAGTTGAGTTAGAAAAAGAAAGAGGAGTAATTTTGCAAGAAATTGCAATGACAAACGATACTCCTGACGACATAATTTTTGATTATTTTCAAGAAACTGCTTATCCAAATCAAGCTTTAGGTCGTTCAATATTAGGACCTGTTAAAAACATTAAGAAGTTTAATTCTCAGCATTTTAAAGATTATATTGGTCAACAATATAATTACTCTAATATGGCTTTGGTTGCTGCTGGAGCAATTAAAGAAAAAGATTTGGTAAAATATGGTGAGAAATATTTTAATTCTTTAGGAAAATCAAAAATAAAATTAGCTGAAGCTGGTAAATACAAAGGTGGAGATTTTAGAAAAGAAAAAAAACTTGAGCAAATAAACTTAGTAATAGGTTTTAAAGGTTTTTCTTATAATGATCCTCAATATTATAAATCACAAATTTTAGCAATGATCTTGGGCGGAGGAATGTCATCAAGATTATTTCAAGAGGTTCGTGAAAATCGAGGACTT
>VHBV01000138.1 GCA_016882165.1 Candidatus Pelagibacterales bacterium | reverse complement strand
AAAGGAACTGGTGCGGTGATGTGTTGCACTTTTGGTGATGAAACCGACATCAGATGGTGGAAAAAGCATGATTTACCATTAAGAATTATCATTGGTAAAGATGGGAAAATAGAAGAATTTTATAAGGTAGAAGTTGAGGATCTTGATAGCGATGAAAGTCCAATTATAGGAAGTCCATTTGTTGATGAAACAAAGGCGGGAGAGATTAGTCATATTTCATTTGCAATATATCCAAAAAATTTCCTCTCTGGAAAAACATCTGATTTTCATAAAAGCGTTAAAGAAATTGTTTTCGGGAGAACTATAAAGCAAGCTAAAGAATCAATAATTGAGGCTCTAAAAGATAAAAACTTTTTACTTAAACAAGAAACAATTACTCGCGCCGTAAAATGTGCCGAGCGTTCTGGTGTGCCAATCGAAATTTTGGTTGTGCCGCAATGGTTCATCAAAGTTTTGGATAAAAAAGAATTGCTGAAAGCCAAAGCAGCCGAGTGCAACTGGTATCCAGATTACATGAAAGTGCGCATTGACCAATGGATTGACGGCCTGCAATGGGATTGGTGCATTTCTCGTCAGCGTTTCTTTGGTGTGAAATTTCCGGTGTGGTATTCAAAAAGAGCGGGCGAGCAAGGTAAAATTTTAGTGGCTGAAGTTGATCAACTGCCGTGCGATCCGGCAATTGATTTGCCGAAAGGCTACGCGCGTGATGAAGTTACAGCTGAAACCGACATTATGGACACTTGGGCGACTTCGTCAATTTCTCCGCAGCTTTCTTCAAAAGGAATTTCTGCCGAAATTAGTTTCGACAAAGCGCGTCACGAAAAATTATTTCCGGCAGATCTTCGTCCGCAAGCCCATGAAATTATTCGTACTTGGGCGTTTTACACAATTGTCAAAGCGGCATTGCACCAAAACTCAATTCCATGGAAAAACTTGATGATTTCGGGTTGGTGCTTGGCGGCCGATAAAACCAAAATGAGCAAGTCGAAAGGAAATGTGGTAACACCAACTGCTTTGATCGAAGAAAAAGGTTCGGATATTGTGCGTTATTGGGCTTCGACTTCGCATCTTGGTGCTGATACGGCTTATTCGGAAGAAGTGTTTAAGATTGGTCAAAAATTGGTGACTAAACTTTTCAACGCAGCGAAATTCGCTTCGATGAATTTTGATCTTTTAACAAACTGTCATCTTGAGCCTAACCCTTGTCATCCTGAGCGTAGCGAAGGATCTCAAAACTCCAACTGTCATCCTGAGCGTAGCGAAGGATCTCAAAACTCCAACTGTCATCCTGAGCGTAGCGAAGGATCTCAGGAGAAGTTTTCGGAGTTTGCATCACAAGATTCTTCACCTTCGGCTCAGAATGACAAAAACGTTGGGCCTTCGGCTCAGAATGACAAAAACGTTGGGCCTTCGGCTCAGAATGACAAAAACGTTGGGCCTTCGGCTCAGAATGACAAAAACGTGGGGCCTTCGGCTCAGAATGACAAAAACGTTGGGCCTTCGGCTCAGAATGACAAAAACGTTGGGCCTTCGGCTCAGAATGACAAAAACGTTGGGCCTTCGGCTCAGAATAACAAAAACGTTGGGCCTTCGGCTCAGAATGACAAAATAACAGAAAGCTCGGATTTATGGATTCTTGCTCGTTTGCAGCAAGTTGTTGCAAAAGCAACTTCAGAGTTTGAACAGTTCGAATATGCTCGCGCTCGTGAAGCAATTGAGCAATTTTTTTGGCATGATTTTTGCGATAACTATTTGGAAATTTGCAAAGTTCGTTCTTACGGTCTTGCGGCTGAAAAGCTTGCTGGTGTTGAATTATCTGACGTGCGAAAAGAAGAAGTTTTACGTGGTCAGTGCAGTGCAATTCTAACATTAAATGAATGTTTGAAAATACTTCTGAAACTTTTTGCACCTTTTATTCCACACGTTTGTGACGAAATTTATTCAACAATTTTTGCTGAAGAATTTGCTGTAAACAAATCAATTAATGCTCGTGGAAATTGGCCAAAAGTTGAACATAAATTCTTTGATGAAAATTTAATCAATGAAGGAAATTCACTTCTAGAAGTTATTTTTGAAGTGCGAAAATTTAAATCAGAAAAAAACATATCAATGAAAACAACTGTTGAAAAAGTCAAAGTAACTGGTTTTTCAGAAGTTGTGAAATTTTCTCAAGATTTGGCAAATGTTTGCAATGCGAAAGAGGTTGAATTTTTATCTGGTGAAAAATTAGTGGAAGTTGTTTTGTAAAAAAAATTACAAAATATTTTGATAACTAAAAGGCTTCAAATTTAATATCATGCACAAAGAAATTATATCTCATGAGGTAATGTCACAAGCCAAAAAAGAAGCTGCAAAACGCTCTACTTTGGTTTCAGTTGTAATAAATATTGTCTTATCTTTAGTGCAAATTTTTGTTGGATTTTTTGCACATTCTAGCGCACTTATAGCAGATGGAATTCACTCTTTGTCTGATTTATTTTCTGATTTTATAGTTTTATTTGTAAATCGTCACAGTCATAAAAAAGCAGATGATGATCACAATTATGGTCATTACAGATATGAAACTGCAGCATCACTATTTTTAGGGCTTTCTCTTCTTGTAGTTGGCTTTGCAATGATTTGGAAAGCTGCTGACAAAATTATATTTGGTGCTAATTATGGTCAAATTCAAGCTATTGCTTTGTGGGTTGCTGTTCTTGCTTTAGTTAGTAAAGAAATTCTGTTTAGATACATGTTGAAAGTTGCTGAAAGAGTTCGTTCCAAAATGTTGGTTGCAAATGCTTGGCATGCAAGATCTGACGCTGCATCTTCTCTTTTAGTAGCAGTTGGAATTTCAGGAGCTTTAATGGGTTACCCTGTTTTAGATGCAATTGGGGCTTTAGTAGTCGGTTTAGTAATTATAAAAATGGGATTTAATTTTGCTTGGGAAGCTTTAAATGATTTGATGGATAAAGCTGCTTCAAAAGAAGAAATACAGAAAATTCATGATTTAATTATTACAGTTCCAAATGTTAAAGGTTGTCATGATTTGCGCACCAGAAAAATGGGTGATATGATTTTTGTTGATGTTCATATTGAAATTAATGGTAACTTAACTGTTAAAGAAGGTCATGATATTTCTGATCATGTGGTAGAAGTTGTAACTTCGCAATTACCAGTTTTAGATATGATGATTCACATTGATCCAGTTTAAGATTCGCAAATTTTTCTGACTAATTTTTGGACAATTGGAGCAACAAAAAAAGCAACCGGAAATGCAATCCAGAATGCAATTCCAAAAGATCTCATCCACACAAAAAAGAAATTATCGATAAATCCAGCATTAATAAGAATCATGGCTCCAGACATAAAAAAAGCCATTACTAGTGCCATGAAGAATGGAAATAGAACTCTAGGATTTTTAAAAATTTTCATATTAACAATTATACCATTTTTGTGCTAGGTTGTTAATTTCATCAAG
>VHBV01000137.1 GCA_016882165.1 Candidatus Pelagibacterales bacterium | reverse complement strand
ATTGTGATTGATAGCTCTATCAAAGAAAATGCTCTTTTTAAATCTTTTTTAGTCATATAAAAAATAGTTTTAATAATTAATAATATTGATATGCCCCATTTTTCTGTCTTTCTTTACTTCATCTTTGCCATAAAGATGGATTTTAGCATTCTGATTTTTATAAAAATTTTCTAAGTCATTTACTTCATCACCAATCAGGTTTTTCATGTGTCCTGTTGAATGAAATTTTGTTGAACCAAGAGGTAAACCAGAAATTGCACGAATTAACTGTTCAAATTGCGATGTGACACTAGCATCCATCGAGAAATGGCCCGAATTGTGAGGACGTGGCGCAAGTTCGTTAACTAAAATTTGATCTTCAATGACAAACATTTCAACCGCCAAAACACCAACCAAATTAATTTCCACAGCGATTTTTTTTGCCAGTTCCTGAGCTTTATTTTTCACAGCTTCAGAAACTTTGGCTGGAAAATGACTTTCATCTAAAATTCCGTTTTTATGAATATTAGTAAGTGGTTCATAAACAGCAATTTCCTCGAATATTGAACGAGCAATAATAACTGAGATTTCTGAATTAAATGGACAAAACTTTTCCAAAATTAGCTGGTTAGTAGCAAGAGTTTTCTCAGCTTCTGGCCAAATTTTAGCAATATCATTTTCAGATTTTATAACAAATTGTCCTTTACCATCATATCCCATTGCGGCTGTTTTAAGAATGGCCGCGCTAAAATCTTTTATGCCTTTTTGTAAGTCTTGCAAAGTTTTTACTTCACTATACTCGGTTGTTTTTGCACCAATTGCATTAAGAAAATCTTTTTCTAACAAACGATTTTGGGTGATTTTAAGAACTTGTGAATTTGGGCAAACATCGACATACTGGTGAAGAAAGTCGATTGTTGAAAAAGGAATGTTTTCAAACTCGAAAGTTGCCACATCAACCATTGAAGCAAATTTTTTCAAAGCTTCTTTGTCTTGATAATCAGCGACTATTACTTGATTACTAACAAAAGTTGCAGAGGAATTAGACGAATCTGTAAATACAACTGTTCTAAAACCCATAGCGTGAGCAGCAAAACAAGTCATGCGCCCCAACTGTCCACCACCAATTATGCCAATTGCTGAATTTTTTTTAAGAGTTTTTGCTTGATTCAAGATGTTACCCAAAATAGCTTATAATTCATAAATATTTTGTTATACAAAATAACTTTATAGATACAATTAATCAATATTTTTATGAGTAAAAACCAAGAAATTAACAAAAATTTGTTAGAAATTTTGGCCTGTCCTTTATGTAAAGGAAATTTAGAATACAACAAAAAAGAGAATGAACTTATTTGTTTTGAATCAAAACTAGCTTTTAAAGTTGTTGATGGAATTCCTCAAATGTTAATTGATGAGGCAAGAAAACTAGATTAGAATTTGTAATAAATTACAAATATCTTGATATTTTGTTATATTATGAGAAGCAAAAGAACTAAAAAAATTCTGGATAAAAAATAATATTAATATGCCACAAAAATTTCAAAGACTAAAAAAATCCAAAAAACTTACAAAATCTTCACAAAAATGGTTGCTTAGACAAATTAACGATCCTTATGTTGAACGAGCAAAAGCAGAAGGGTGGAGATCGCGTGCTGCATTTAAAATTATAGAAATTGATCAAAAATTTAAGCTTTTCAAAAAGGGCAAAATTGTTGTTGATTTAGGCGCTGCTCCTGGTGGCTGGAGCCAATATGCCGTAAAAAAAGCTGGAGAAGGAAATGTTGTGGCAATTGACCTTCTTGAAATTGATACTTTAGCAGGGGTAAATTTCTTTGTCGGTGATTTTATGACTCCTGAAGCACCCCAAAAAATCATAGAATTATTGAAAACAATTTCTTATAACAAAAATGGCAAATGTGATATTGTAATGTCTGATATGGCCGCAAATACAACTGGAGACCACACAACAGACCACTTAAGAATTATTGCCTTACTTGAAGAAGCTTTAACTTTAGGAACTGAAATTCTGAAAGAAGGAGGAAGTTTTGTTGGTAAAGTTTTTCAGGGTGGAAGCTCAGATGAAATACTTAAAAAACTCAGAACAAGTTTTTCCAGCGTAAAATATTTTAAACCAGACTCTTCAAGAAAAGATTCTTCTGAAACCTATCTTGTTGCAATGGGCTTTAGAAGACCAGAAAACACCTAATAATATTATTTCTAGTCTTTTAGTTCTTGGGACCTAAAAATCTTCATCGATTTCAAAAATTCTGCTACTATCTAATTGAAACTGTTTATTGATAATTGTTTCTAAATCCTGGCCTAATTAAAAAACCACCCATTTTTTTAATTACACCTAAATCTTCGTTCAATTTTTAACCAGAACTGATAATGGTTTTCTATTATCAAAATTTCTTTCTTTAACCATCTAGAATACATTTCCTCCAGAAATTATAAGTAGAACTTTTGGATTTTGTATTTGTGGATTCTTTTGTAAATATTGTTCTAAAGCAGCTATTGTAAGAGCTGAAGTTGGCTCAATTTTTTGCATTAAAATGTCTGAGATCTTTTTTTGCCATAAAACTATTTTGTCTTCCGCAATTTCTTCAAAGCCAGCTATTTTTTGCAAATAACTGAAAGACTGTGGCAAAACATGTAAAGTTCTAGCGCCATCTGCAATTGTATCTGGAGTTTCATCATAACCAACAATTCTGCCCAAACTCACCGATCTTGCTGCATCATTTGCATTTAACGGCTCACAGGCAAAAACATTCGCTTTTGGAGATAATCCCAAACTTGCTAAATAAGTTCCTGAAACCAAGCCACCACCACCACATGGTACAAAAATTGCATCAACCTCACCAATTTCTAACAAAGCTTCAAAAGCTGCCGTTCCTTGACCCAAAATTATGTCATCACCATCATTTGGATGAATAAAAAAATAACCTTCTTTTTGCTTATCTTCAGCCGATTTATTTACTTCAGATCTTTTTTCTAGCAATACAACTTCAGCTCCAAAACTTCGAGTTGCAGCAATTTTTACTTTTGATGCTTTATTTATCATGTAAATTAAAGCAGGAATTTTAAACTCGCTACAAGCACAAGCAATTGCCTGCGCATGATTTCCAGAACTTTGAGCTACAATTTTCTCAGGGAATTTACCATGTTTTTCTTTGTAAGCCAAAATTGAATTAAAAGCTCCTCGAGCTTTGAAAGATTTGGTTTTTTGCTGATTTTCCATTTTAAAGAAAATTTGCGCACCCAATTCTTCATTTAACTTTTGATTAGAAATTACGGGAGTTTTTTCTATGTATCCTTGAAGACGAAAAGCGGCCTCTTTTATTTGTTCAAAGTTAAGTTCCATTATTTTGCAAAAAGTTTTGAAATATCTTTAAAAGCTTTAAATTCAAGAGCATTACCGCTTGGATCAAGAAAAAACATTGTGGCTTGCTCACCAGTTTCTCCTTTGAATCTTATGTAAGGCTCTATAACAAATTGCACATT
>VHBV01000136.1 GCA_016882165.1 Candidatus Pelagibacterales bacterium | reverse complement strand
CATTATGTTAACAGATTCTTGATTTGATTTGTCTTCTCTTGCTTCAAGAAGAGCTACATATTCTAAAAACTCAATAAGTGACGAGAAATCTTCTAAACTTCGGACAAATTCTTGAATATTTTCAATTCTACCTTGAGCTTCCAACGTATTCTCACTGCGCCACATTTCTATATAGCCAGATTCACGCATAACAACTTCAGCAAGCTCAGAAAGTTTTACACTATCTAACATTCCATGCCACTTATCCATAAAATCAACAAATGACTTTAGAGAATCTTTTGACTTACCTTTTAGTTCTCCTTGTTGAATTGAGTTTTTGATAGTTTTGAATAAAGGCACTCCAGATATTTTAGATTTTTCATAAAGGGAGCTAATTGTTGTATCTCCAACACCGCGTTTTGGAACATTAATAATTCTATTTAATGCCAAATCATCATCAGGATTTGCAACCACGCGCAAGTAAGCAATTGCATCTCGAATTTCCAACCTATCATAAAATTTTAAACCTCCAATAACACGATAAGGAAGCGAATTTTGCATAAAAGATTCTTCAAAAGAACGGGTTTGGTAACCAGCTCTTACCAATATTGCAATATTACTTAACTTAACCCCAGTTACACTTAACTGTCGAATAATAGAGCAAATATTTTGAGCTTCCATTCTATCATCAGCAAAAGAAGTAAGCTTAACTCTGTGTCCACCTTTTTGATCAGTCCAAAGGGTTTTTCCATGACGTTCTTTATTATTTGAAATAACTGAATCAGCAGCTTTCAATATGTTTGAACTAGAACGATAATTTTGTTCAAGTCTAATAACTTGAGCATCTTTAAAATCTTTCTCAAAACGCAAAATATTAGCAATATCAGCACCACGCCAACTGTAAATTGATTGATCATCATCACCAACACAACATATATTTCTATGATTTGCCGAAAGTTTTAGAAGCCATTGATATTGGCTACCATTTGTATCTTGATATTCATCAACTAAAACATAGCGGAATTTATCTTGGTAGTAAGATAATATTTCTGGAGCTTTATTAAAAATTTCCAAATTATAGCAAAGTAAGTCTCCAAAATCAGCAGCATTCATCGATTTTAAACGATTTTGGTAAGTTTCATAAACTTCCTTTAACTTTGGTAAAGAGACATCAAAACCAGAATCAAGAGCTGCTGGACTGATGAATTTATCTTTTAGGCGAGAAATTTTATTTAGATAAAATTTTGGAGCAAATTGCTTAGAATCAATGTTAAAATCTGATAAAATTTGTTTTAGCAAACGAGTTTGATCATCATCGTCAATAATTATAAAGTCATTTCTAAGTCCAACAATTTCAGGATGACGACGTAAAATTCGCGACGCAATGGAATGAAAAGTTCCTATCCACAAATTATTAACTTGGTCACCAATAACCTCACCTATTCTTTTACGCATCTCAGCAGCAGCTTTATTAGTAAAAGTAACTGCCAGAATCTGCAAAGGAGATGCAAGATAAGAATTAACGATATGAATAATTCTGGAAGTCAAAACTTTAGTTTTACCAGTTCCAGCTCCAGCCAAAACAAGAAGTGGCCCTTGAGTCTGAAGGACCGCTTCTTTTTGAGGATTATTTAAGTTTTCAAAAGCATTTAACATTTTTGGTGTTTCAAACAAATTTTAATCCTACTGAGGATAACGAATTACTACAATACCACTACCACCGACACCAGGAGCTGACGAACCACCAGCACCAGCACCACCACCGCCGCCACCAGTATTTGCAGTTCCAGCAGTCGCTAGAGCGTTGTTAGATGAATTTACATAATGACCTCCTCGGCCACCGCCACCACCGCCTACCAATAAGACATCAGCAGTCTTAGACATAGGGCAACTAATTGAACCGCTCGTTGTATAAGTATGCATTACATAGGTAACTCCACTGACCGTTTGAGTTGTAACAGTTCCTCCCTTACAAGGATCTTCTGTGAACTGTCCCACTACATTAGCAATACCACCCGAACAAGTATAACTTACAGAACCACTGTATCCAGTAAGATCACAAGTTAAGCTTGTTGAGGAAATTGTAGGCAACACAGAAGTAGTGCTAACACCTTCAACATTTATAGGGTATGGTTGAGGCTCACAAGTAGAACATGATAAAATATAATTTTCTTCACAAGTACAGGAACCAGTTGTGTTTAAAACTCCGTCATTACATTCATAATCAACAAAACCTGAAAAATGACCACTAATATTACAAGTTAAAATTCCAGAACCATGAGCAACAATTGCTGGTAGTTTCAGCAGAATAATCACCGATAAAGTAGTTATTATTTTTACTACTAGATCTTTTTTCAACAACAAAAATTGTATCAGCAGTATTATTTAAAGCTGATCCGCTAAATTCTAAATAATCATCATTAACGTCAAAACTAATCATTGGAATAGAATCTAAAGCATCACTTACAAACAATGGTTTACTTTCTTCAACAGTTTGAGTTAAATTTATCTTTTTAGTTCTTTCTTTTATATCATACCAATTTGATAATTTATTGTCGTTTTCTTCTAAATCAGATTGTTCAACACTTTTTTCCAATGTAGTTTCAATCCACAGTTCTAAGTCTTTAATACTATTTACAGGAGAACTAGTAGTTTGGTTTTGAGCAACTTTTAATTGAAATTTATCATATAATATTGAACCAGAAATAACACCTAATACTATGATAACAATCACCATGATGACAATTGAAAGCTCAACAAGTGAAAATGCTTTCTTTATATACTTTTTTATTACCGAACCTAAAAAGGATTTTGTCATTTTATGAGAAATTTTATTTATCTTTATCGTGGTGAATTAATGTTGTTTTTCACTTTCAAATTGAATTATAAAACTGACTTTTTTCATTTAAAATGTTTTTCTCGTTAATAAATCAGAAATCTTTTTTAAGGTCCAAAAACAGAAGTAGTATTTACAATTTACAAAGTAATTTATAGTTCCTATTTACAAAAATTATTTTCTAACAAAAACATATCCCCTAAAACTTTCTCCATCTTTTGTATTCATAGCATCATATAGTTTTTTTGTAGAAACCCAATACCATAAATTTTTATGCAATGCCACATCAAGAACTAAAACTGAGTCTGACTTTTCGTCATATGCTGCAATTGGAGAAATATGACCTCTTGTATTTTTCTCCAAAACTTTACCATCAATATTTACTGCTATAAAAGTCTTATTATCCGATAAATATTTCTTCAAGTGATTACGAAATTCATTCAAGGTTTCTTCATCATTTTCATCAGCATAATTTATAGTAACTTTAAGAGCATAAATTCTTGATAAAATTTGTGCAAATTCTGATAAAGTTAAACCAGCATCATATATTTCTTTTCCTTCTTTTGTTTTGATCGGTTCTTTTAACTTAATCATTTCGCGCTTCTTTATTTTATCTGTTTTTTCATTTAAAAAACTTTGTTGCGAGTAAGAATGAAATTCTAAATTTTCTCCACCTT
>VHBV01000135.1 GCA_016882165.1 Candidatus Pelagibacterales bacterium | reverse complement strand
AAAAATTTAAATTTGATTAATATAATAAAATAGATTTGTCGCCACTAATTCAATTTAACAAATATAATACTTAATTTTCACTGTTTTATATGTCAATCAAGCAAACAATTTGTTATTATTATGACAAATCGCCACAGCCAAAGCGTCTGCTTCATCTTCGGTTTTAGCGTTTGATTTAGGAAGAAGTATTTTTATCATCGCTTGAATTTGGTTTTTATCCGCCCTACCCACTCCTGTTATAGCTTTTTTGACTGCTGTTGTAGAATATTCAGAAACTTTTAAACCGCACAAACCCAAACTTAAAATTAAAGCTCCTCTTGCGTGACCCAATTTTAATGATGAAACAGGGTTATTATTAACGAAAGTTTCTTCAATTGCCGCTTCATCTGGTTGGTAATTTTTGATGATTTCAGTTAAAGATTCGTGAAATTTTGTAAGTCTTGAAACTAAAGAGTTAGATGCTGAAGTGTGGATTGTGTACGATGCAATGAAGCTTAGGGAATTGTTTTTTACTTCAATAATTCCAACTCCTGTTTTTGTAAGTCCTGGATCAATTCCAATTATTTTCATTTTAATAAAAACTCTGAGTTTGAATTTAACTTTTCTTAAATACTCCGTCACGCCTTGCGACTTGACACCTCATTTTGCAAAGGAGGCTATTCATTCTAATAAAACTTTTTATCATTCTTTGCCATTTCAATTAGCAATTTGCTAACTTCAAAACGCAAACCGTGTTTTTGATTTAATTCTTGTAATTTATTAACTACTTCTTTTATACCAATAGAATCAGCATAACGCAAAATTCCACCCTTAAATGGAGGGAAACCAGTTCCCATAATCATTGCCATATCCAAATAAGCAGCATTTTTAACCACATTTTCTTCTAAACATTTTGCCGCTTCATTTATCATTGTTAATAAGCAACGATCTATAATTTCAGAATCAGAAATTTCTCTTTTTATAATATTTTCTGATTTTCTAACTTTAGCTAAAATTTCATCAATTTCTGAGTTTACTTTGTTATTTGATTGTAAATAAAAACCTTTATTTGATTTTTTGCCCAATAAATCTTTGTGATTATTATAAATTTCATCAAGAATTGCCGATACTTTCATTCTATCACCATAGCTTTCATAAAGACTATGAGCAACTTTAACACCTACATCAATTCCAACCACATCAGCTAAAACAAAAGGACCCATTGGCATTCCAAATTTTTCAATCAAACTGTCAACTTTTTTTATTTCAGCTCCTTCTTGCAATAAATAAGATGCTTCATTCATGTAAGGCAAAAGAATTCTATTAACCAAAAATCCAGCTACATCTTTCACAACAATTGGTGTTTTTCCCAATTTTTTAGTTAATTTTACAACAGTTGCAATTGTTTGATCAGAAGTTTTTTCACCACGAATTACCTCAACAAGTGGCATTCTATTTACTGGATTAAAGAAATGCATTCCTGCAAATTGCTCTGGTCTTTTTAAAGCTGAAGACATTTCAGAAATTGAAAGAGAAGAGGTATTTGAAACAATTATTGCGTTTTTAGAAACCTTCTCTTCAGCTTCTGCCAGAACTTTTTTCTTAACGTTCATATTTTCAACAACTGCTTCTACAACGTAATCAATTTTATCAAAACCAACAAAATCAAGACTATTAGTTATATTTGCAATTTTTGCATTAGCTTGTTCTTCTGTTACTTTTCTGATTTTTTTTAACTGATTGTAAATTTTAGAAACTTGATTATATCCAAGCGCAATAGCATTCTGAGTTATATCTTTTAAGCGAATATTGATATTGTTATTTGCAAAAACCCAAGCAATTCCTCCTCCCATAACTCCTGCACCAAGAAGTGCTGCATTTTTAACTTCAGAACCCTCAACATTTTCAACTCCTAAATCTTTTTTCAAAGATTCTGAAGTAAAGAAAATTTGAATTAAGTTTTTAGAAATGTCGTCAACAGCCAATTCGCAGAATGCTTCTAACTCGACTTTCAAGCCAGATTCAATTGATTTACAAGAAGAATAAGTTCTTTTTATGACTTCTAAAGCATAAAAAGGAGCTGGATAATTACCTTTAGTTTTCTCATACAAATCTTTTCTTGCCAAATAGAAAACCAAATATTTAGTCAAAAATTCACTGCGACATAATTTTTTTCTTAAATCTTTACGCTTTCTTAAATATAAGTTTGCATCACCTTTTAAAATTTCAGTAACAAATTCGCTTAACTTTTCTTCTAAAAATTCTTCACGAACTAAATCATCAACCAAGCCAATTTTAAAAGCTTTTGCAGAATCAACTGCTTTTCCTGGTAAAATAATCTTCAGTGATTCTTGCAAACCAATCAATCTTGGTAGACGTTGAGTTCCACCAAATCCTGGAATAATTCCTAGATTTACCTCTGGCAAACCAAGGGAAGTTTTTTTATTTGTAACTGCAACGCGATATTTACAAGCTAAAGCCAGCTCTAAACCACCGCCCAAACAGGCTCCATTAATAATTGCAACTGTTGGGATCTTTAATTTTGAAATTTTGTGCAGAATATTTTGTCCACGAGATACTTTTTCAAATGCATCTTTTGAATCTTTAATTTCCTTAATTTCATTAATATCAGCCCCGGCGATAAAAATGTCTTTTTTTGGCGAAGTGATTAATAAAACTCTAATTGCTTTATTACCATCAATTACATTAATGGCTTTTTCTAACTCTTCCAAAACAACTTTTGAAAGTTTATTAACTTTTTCGTCCGGCAAATCAAAAATTAAATTTGCGACACCGTTTTTTTCAATTGTAAGAGTAAGAGCGTTAGACATAATTATTATTATTTTTTATTTAGTGAGCTAAAAACTTTTCAATTTCAAGTGCCGCCATGCAGCCAGTGCCTGCAGCGGTGATTGCTTGACGGTAAATTTTATCTTGAATATCACCTGCAGCATAAACACCAGCTATATTAGTAGCGGCAGAATTTGGTTTTGTATTAACATAACCTTCGGCATCAATTTCAAGACCAGTGTTTTTGAATAAATCAGAATTTGGTTTGTGACCAATTGCAATAAAAATTCCATCAATTGGCATTTCTTTTGTTTCACCTGTTACGGAATTTTTTAATCGAGCTCCTGTAACACTTCTTGGATTGTCACTGCCCAAAACTTCATCTAGAACGTGATTCCAAATTACTTCAATTTTTGGATTTTTAAACAAGCGGTCTTGCAAAATTTTCTCAGCTTTAAATTTTTCGCCTCTGTGAACTACATAAACTTTTGCAACATGATTGGTTAAATAAAGTGCTTCTTCAACTGCACTATTTCCACCACCAACAACAATTACATTTTTATTTTTAAAGAAAAATCCATCGCAAGTTGCACAACCAGAAACTCCAAAACCTTGGAATTTTTTTTCTGATTCCAATCCAAGCCATTTTGCTTGTGCACCAGTTGCAATTACAACCGCATCAGCCTCGTAAATATCATCTGATTCACCAATCAACTTGAATGGTCTTTTAG
>VHBV01000134.1 GCA_016882165.1 Candidatus Pelagibacterales bacterium | reverse complement strand
GCTTGCCAGAATCTCTATTGCATACTTATCATGGAATAGATGACTTAAACCTTTATCATTTAAAAGATATTCTGCTAATTCGTAGATATTCTTATCTTCCGCACTCAGAAGATAAGAAGTTTTAAATTTAGAGCAATCTGGGTAATTTATTCCAAATCTACCAAGAAGAATTTTAACTCTTTGCTCTTTGTAATGTTGATTGCCATTGTAATCTTCATAAGTAAAATTTGCTTCCAAGTAGTTAATAATCTCATCAACTAACAGAAATTTTTTTTGTGTGTTTAATATCATATATTTATAATTTTTGTTAAGTTTAAATTCCAATCAGTTTTCATATTGACTTTCTAGTTAAGTTTCTTAATATTTGTCTCAGAGGTCAATCACTGCGTAGCGGGGGTTGACCTTATTTTTTTGGCAAAATCACTAATCCGTATCCCGTAATTTCTCCTAAGTGATCCTTTCTCATCTTCTGCTTTATTACTTCCAGATCAATTCTCGATTTTCTATTTAAAATTCTTCTAGCAATGGGAGTAACAATTGCGTCCGCAATTTCCAGCCCCGCCAAATTGTCTTCTTTTCTCTTCAAGACAAGACTATCTATCTTTCTATTTATTTCTATGGCTTGTTTAAAATGAGTTCCGGACACTTTTAAATTTAACCAGGCTAAATCTAGCTGGCGATCAAGCACTGCATCTCTTGCTTCAGCGATGATTCTTCCACTTGATGAGCTTTCTTCTAACTCAAAACAGAATCTTTCGGCAAGAACATTCAAAGACAAGTGATATGGATCAATTGCATCCATACCATATTTTTCCATATGTTGTTCTTTCTTAATAGCGCAACAAGCAATTTTTATATCAAGACTTGAAATAAGTTGATTCAACTTTGAATAGAATTCTTCACAAAATTCTCTTTCTTTCATTCTCTCAAATCCATTTTTTTGGCGAGTAAAATCAGCGGTGTGTAAAGTAATATTTTTTGTTCCAAAAATTTCTTCTTTAAATTTATTCAACTTCATTGTCATTTCACCAAAAGCATATTCTTCGTTAACTATCACGCCACCTAGGACAAAGATTGGGTGCTGAGGATCTATTGCTGTTAAATTGTGATCTCCGGATTCATCAAGAAATAGGATTTTTGACATTGTGGTATTGCGTTGTTTAAAATAAATTTTGTTCAAAAAATGTTATAAAAATTTTGTAAAAAAACAATAAATTACTCTGCGTTTGGAAAAGACTTTAATTCAAAATAGCTTTTAAGTTAATTGAAGAGATTAGTTCGCAAAACAACCCACTTGCACCACCAATCCCTTCAAGAGTTGATGTAATTTTCAAAGTTTTCTGATTATTTTGTGTCACGAATGTGTCACCATTTATCTAAAAAACTAAACTATAAAAATCACAGTTTGTTTTCACAGAAATATCTTCACTCTTCAGAAAAAAATATTACTCTCTCTTTTTTATAAATTTCAGAAACAAAAAATCTAAAAAATGTCGTTAAATTTTGCTTGGATTGCCTTAATTGTGGCCGGAATTTTTGAAGTGGTTTGGGCTTATTTTTTGAAGCAGTCACATGGTTTTACTAAAGTTTTTCCTGTTGTTCTTTTTATTATAACTTTAGCAATCAGTATGATTTTGTTGGCTTACGCGGTTAAGCAAATTCCAATATCAATTGCTTATCCAATTTGGGTTGGAATTGGTGCAGTTGGATCAGTTATAATAGGAGTTTTATTTTTTGGTGAGTCTTTAAACTTAATATCAGTTTTGTTTTTGGCTTTATTAATTTCTGGAATTGTTGGACTTAAATTTTTTTCTTAGATGAATATTGAAAATTGCAAAAGTGGCAAAAATCTGATATTGCTGATTATTATTTTAGGAAGTGTCACAGCAATTGGTCCCTTGGCAATTGACATGTATTTGCCTGCATTTTCTGAAATATCAGAAAATTTAGCCGCGCCTCAAAACTTAATTCAACTTTCTTTAACTTCCTACTTTGTTGGCATGACTTTGGGTCAGTTGATATATGGACCTATAATTGATCGTTTTGGGAAAAAACCTCCTCTTTTTATTGGCCTAATAATTTTTGTAATTACTTCAATTTTATGTTGTTTTGTTACAGATGCAAAACAGCTAATTATTTTGCGTTTTTTTCAAGCAATTGGTGTTTGTGGGGCAATGGTAATTCCTCGTTCAATTGTACGTGATATTTTTTCTACTCAAGAATCAGCAAGAATATTTTCGCACCTCATGCTTGTCATGGGAGTTGCTCCAGTGTTGGCTCCAATTTTGGGCAGTTTTATTTTGCTTAAATTTAATTGGCGTGGAATTTTCATATTTTTTGCTATTTTTGGACTAATTTGCCTTTATGTTTCTTACAAATTTATTCCTCAAACTAAACTTGCTAATAAAAATGAAAAAATTTCCAGTGCGTTTAAAAAATATCGTGAAATTTTGTGTGATAAGAATTTTGTAATTTGCGCTACTACCAGTGGATTTATAATGGGTTCTTTATTTGGATATATAACTGGTTCACCAAGTGTTTATATGGATTTTTTTGGAATGAATTCTCAAGAATATGCAATGTTTTTTGCTCTTAATTCTGTTGGTTTTATTGGTGCTGCTCAAATCAATGCAAGAATATTAAAGAAATTCAAAATTGAAGAGGTTTTAGGAAAATCTTTACTTTTTATGGCTTGTTCAGGATTCGTATTGTTGTTGGTGACTATATTTTGTCCTGTTTTTTGGGCTTTTATTTTTATATTTTTTATCTTTCTTGCAGGCATTGGAGGAACATCGCCAAATTTGACTGCACTTGCTTTGAAAAATCAAACTACTCATAGCGGTTCGGCTTCAGCTTTGCTTGGCGCAATTCAATTTGTTTTTGCTGTCACAGTTTCTTTTGTAGTAAGTTTTTTGCCGTTTAATGGATTGATTTCAATGTCTTTGATTGTTGGTGTTTGTGGTATTATTGCTTACAATATTTATAATTTATTAAAGTAAATTCCTAATTTGATATTGTTATTGTTTTGAACTTCACCAAGTAATTTAAAACCAAATTTTGTGTGAAACCCTATTGAAATTTTATTGCAAAAAGGTTCATGAACAATACGGCAAACAATCATTTCATAACCAAGCTTTTTTGCTTCACTCAACATTTTTTCAATCAGTTTGGTACCAATGTTTTCTTTGCCGGGAAGTTTAGCAATTTGTCGGTAGTAAAGAATTTTTGATTTATCTTCAATATTATTAATTTCGGGAAAATTAGTGAATTCTTGATAAAGTTTTTCATTTACTTGATTTAAAGCATAGGAAATTAAATATCCAACAACGCGTTCTTCTTCTTTAACCGTTAAGATTATTGGGTTTTGATTCTCTTCTAAATGAGTGACAATTTCATCAGCTGTGAAAGGGCCAATTAAAAAACCACTGGCTTCAATTTTGTTTTTGTTAATGTGATGAATTTTTTTGTTAGAAATTAAATTTGCTTTTAAAACTTCCAACATACCACATAAGTCATATTTAGAAGCGAAATAAACTTCTTGTTTA
>VHBV01000133.1 GCA_016882165.1 Candidatus Pelagibacterales bacterium | reverse complement strand
AGAAAATTAGAAACAAATTTGAGGATTTTAATGAATGTTTAGATATGGCTTTAATGGGAGTATAGATTTATGTTTTGGTATAAACCAAAAGCGTAACAAAATAAGATCGCCACGCTTCGCAAGATTGCTCGCTCGCGATGACGAGGTGGTATATAATTTCTCACTCGCGATGACGAATTAGAGAAGGTAAGTCATTGTGATGCCTTTCCCTAACGGTCATTGCAATTCCTCCCTAGGCAGTCATTGCGAGGAGTGCGCAGCACGCGACGTGGCAATCTCCTTATTCCGCACAGCCGTAAAACAAAAATCAATCCTACACGGTATAATTTCCTAATTTTTTGCAATCATAACAAATAAATTAGTAAGTTCTTATTTTATAATTTCGCCTTCTGTTACTTTGAAAAATAAGCCAAGTTCTTGATTATTTACTAAAGAAAATTTGCCTCTAATTTTGACCAGATTTTCTTCCCATTTATTTTCCTTTTTTAAATAAATTTCGATTACTTCATTTGGTTCTCCAGGAGGACAAAAAAAGCATGTTGGAGTTCTTTTTGATAAGAAAAAGTGTTTGAATTTTGTTCCATTTGAAAGAGGCATTAAAAAACCTCCAACTTCAATTTCAGTTCCTACCATTTTTTTTATTTCATCGTCGTGAGTTGCGCTGTATAAACCAGTTTTTGTATTATGTTTAATTTTGCTTTTTTGTAAAGTTTGCCAAATTGGATGGTTTGATTTTGGCAATGTTTCTTGTAATTTTCTTTCAGCTGCAATTTCAGAGTTTACATAAGATTCAGAATCAATTTTAAAAGCGCATAAAAGAAAAAAAGATGAAATAATAAACAGTATTTTTTTCATTATTTGTTTTTTGATAAGGTGTTACTAACGTTAACTTTATAAGCCATAATTGCTGGAATTATAGATCCCAATAAACTAACTATTAAAGATACTAAAACTATGTATAATTCCCAAAATTCTAAAGAGAAATTCAGAGATATATGTTTATTTTGATATAAATAACTTTGAATTGTAAGAATTGACAAATGGCTTAAAATTATACCAAAAATAGCTGACAAAAATCCTAATATTAAACTTTCAGTTAATAACAATTTAACTATTGTTATCTTTTTTGCACCCAAGCTACGCATAAGAGCAATATCATAAGATCTTTCGTTTAAAGAGTTGAAAAGAGTTACAAAAAAACTCATAATTGCAATTACAATCAAAATAATTGCAAAAGCTTTTGCGCTTTCAATACCAATTCCAAAAATATTAACTAATCTAGCCATCTCAAAAGAAGGAATTGCAGATTGCAAGTTATTAAGCTTATTCACTTCTCTTGGTAAATAAATTGCAGCAAGTGGAGTTTTATAAATTATCAAAAGATTAGTTATTTCTTTACTTTCATCATGATGTTTTTCTGAATCTTCTTCATGATCTTCATCATGATTATGAACGTGCCATACGCTTTCAACTGTTGTAATGATAAGTTTATCTATAACATTATTACTCTTTCTCAGAATTCCACTTATTTTGTAAGGTTTGTTTGAATGTAAATCGTCATAATCTTGTATTCCATGAGATCCTATAATTTCATCTCCAACTTTTAGTTTATTAGTTTTTGCAACCTCATTTCCAATAACAACATTCATTTCTTCTGAACTAAAATTTCCAGTTTCAAGTTCTCCTTGATAATGTTTGATATAATTTTCATTTGTTCCAACAATTCTAAAGCCTTTATAGTTATCACCCAACGCTATTGGAATTGATAATTTAACCAATGAACTCTGAGAAATTTTATTAGCTTCATCAAGACTTATATTGCCAGTTGGAACATCCAAGTGAAAAATTGCAGATAAAATAATTTGCATTGGACTTCCTTTTGCACCAACAACCAGGTCAATTCCTTGTAGGTCATTATTTAATTTCTTTTCTATTTGACTGCTGATGTGAAAAATTGTGGTAATTAGTGCAATTGCCAAAGATAAAACTATAATATTGAAAATACTATTTAGCTTACGGAATCTTAGATTGGAAAAACTTATTTTAATAATATTCATCACTATAAGTTAATTTGGTTAGAAAAAAATTGATTTAAACGTTGATCGTGAGTTGAAATAATAAGAGTTGCACTATTTTGAGTGGCAATTTTTTTTAATAAATTTGCAACTGCGAAGCAGTTTTCATCATCTAAACTTGAAGTTAATTCATCAGCTAAAATTAGTTTTGGTTTTAGTAAAATACTTCTAGCAATTGCAACTCTCTGAGCTTGTCCTTGACTTATTTGATAAGGTAATTTTTTTTGTAAATCTAAAATTCCTAAAGCATCTAAAATTTCTTCCACCCTTTTTTTATCTGGTTCTAAGTCGTTTAAATAAAAACTAAGAAGCAAGTTTTCCGATATATTCAAAGATTTAACCAAGTGCAAATTTTGGAAAATAATTCCAATATTTTGTCCTCGAAATTTATCCATTTTGCTTTCAGATAAATTTGAAATGTTAATATCATCAATAAATATTGTTCCGCCCAACGCTTTTTTTAAACCAGCAATTGTATGAATTAAGGTTGTTTTACCACAGCCCGAATTTCCTTTTATCAGAATTTGATCGCTTTTTTTTAAATTGAGATTATCAATTTTAATTATTTCTTTTCCATCGTAACCAAGGCTTAAATTTGAAATTTTTAGCATATTTTCTTATTCTATTTTGAAAAGTTGAAATTGACTACAAATCTGTTTTTAGTTATTGCAAAGGAATAAATTCTATATTTAGAATTGGTAATTATCCTCTAGCGCACAATTCAATTCTTATTCCAAACTGTCATCCTGACATTTTGTTGTGTTTGGCTGGATAAACCAAAGCTTGTTGCTAGAAATACAAATAATGTCTCGTAACCTATATTTAAAGACAATAAAATTTTTGCAATACCGTAAATACCTTAATTTAAAACCAATTTTACTATGTCAATTACAATAAAAAGCGAATATTTGGGCGATTTGCGTACCACTTCAATTCATCTTAAATCAAATAATACTTTAATTACTGATGCACCAGTTGATAACAAAGGTAAGGGTGAAGCATTTTCGCCAACTGATCTTTTAGCAACTTCACTTGCAACTTGCATGTTTACAATAATGGGAATTGTGTCTAACAACAATAATTTAAATATTGTGGGAACTAAATGTGATGTGACAAAAATTATGTCAGCTTCTCCAAGAAAAGTGGCGGAAATTATAATTGAATTTCATTTTCCAGAAAATAATTTCAATGAAAATCAGCAACAACTTTTAAAAGATGCTGCTTATTCTTGCCCTGTTGCTTTAAGCCTTCATGACGATTTGAAAAAAACTGTTACTTTTAATTTCTAAGAAAACTCTGATAATTTTAGAAAATTTAAACTTACACTAAATTTCAATATACCAAATAAACGAAGTTAGTATTATCAAGAAATAGTCTATTTGGTATAGTATCTATTTGTTACATAACATTTTGAAAAGTACCCATTTTTTAAACAAACATTACCCTTCTAATTTATCAAAAATTGAGTTTCTTAATTGATGTAAATTTATCAACCAAAAACTCGATTAAAAAAACACCACCATGCTTAAATTCGCGTGAAAGTA
>VHBV01000132.1 GCA_016882165.1 Candidatus Pelagibacterales bacterium | reverse complement strand
TTTTACCAAAATTTTTCAAAATATATTTAGCTTATGAAGAAATATTTCACAAAATCATTATTTATATTGTCTGTTATCTTAACTTCTTGTTGTGCGCCAAAAATTAATAGTGGCGAATATCGTGGTTATGAAACGCCGGAATATAAGGTATTGAATAAGTCGGAAAATATTGAAGTAAGAAATTATGACAAATATTTGGTTGCTGAAGTTGAAGTTGAGGGAAGCAGAAAAGAGTCGGTTAAAAAAGGTTTTTGGATTTTAGCAAAATACATTTTTGGCGGCAATATTGCTAAAGAAAATATTGCTATGACTTCTCCTGTAAACCAAAGCAATTTTGAAAAAAGTGAAGCAAAAAATTATGAAAAAATTGCTATGACTTCCCCTGTATCACAAATTCCAAATCAATCTTTAGATCAAAATTTGGAAAAAAGTCAGAAATGGCTTGTTCAGTTCAAAATGCCAAAAAAATATAGTCTGGAAAGCTTACCACAACCACTAAACAAAAGCATTAAATTTAAAGAAATTAAACCTAAAAAAGCTTTAGCTATTACTTTTTCTGGTTTTTGGAGTGATGAAAAATTCTTAGAAAATAACGAGAAAATTAGTCAATTCGCTGCCAAAAATAGTTTAAAGTTAATTGGTCAGCCAATAATTTCTTACTATGATGATCCTTTAACTTTGCCTTGGAACAGAAGAAACGAAATTATTTGGCAAATTATTCCATAGAATAATCTAATTATGTTTTTGGTTTTTCTTAAAAGATTTTTTTGTTTTAATATCAGAACTAGTCTTGTTGTGATTAAAATTTACTTGAACAATTTTCTCTAATTTCTGAAGAAAATCTCAAATAATTTTACACCAGTAAATTACATAACAAGACAATCACAATCTTCTTCTGCTTCAACAGACAATTTTTTTGATGTTTTTAATCTATTTGCTTTTGGTTTTTCAGGTCTTGTTTTTGGTTTTTCTTGGCTAGTTGCAGAGTTTTCTGATTCTTCTTTTTGTTCTTGTTCTATTTTTTTATCAAGAAATTCTGATATTTGGAAGTTAATTTCTTTTGCTTTTCTAAAATCTTTTTTACTTAAAGCTTCTCCTAAATTTTCATATAAGGATCTAATATTTTTTTCTTCCTCAGCAATATCTTCTTGTTTTGATTCCTCTATAATTCCTGTAATTCTTGATATTTTTTCTGATAATTTTTTTGATTTTTGGGTTTGTAAATATTCTTTTGCTTTGGGAATAAAAACTTCTTCGTAGTACCTTAGTAAATCTGGTGCTTGTTCTTTTAATATAGATAATCCATTTTCCTCATCTTTTTTGTAACCATTTTCTAAAATAATTTGAGGAACTCTAACTATTAATTCTTTGATTACTTTTTCTTTTTCATCTTCTTTATAACGAGCAAAAGCGTCAAATAAGGTCTTATTAGTTAATTTTTTGTTTTCATATTTTCTAACAAAGACTCATATATCTCTGACATTCTTTTTTCTTCTTCTGTATCAGATTTATAAGGTATGTGAAAGGTACCCATTTTTTAAACAAACATTACCCTTCTAATTTATCAAATTGTCTGTTTTCATTGCTTAGAGTGTGCTTATCTCTTATGAAGGGCCATAGAAAACTTGAATTTTCTCTTTCATCTTTTATGTATCTTAAGTAAGACTTTAACATTTTCAGTTTTGCTTCTGATGTTTTTAATTTATTCAGAAGCAACAAGATTGACTCTAGTTCTTGTAAAGCTTTGATTGTGTTATGGTCTAAAGACGTATTTGGTCTCATATTTTAAGAATTACTTGCCGCCAATATAGAAATATTCGAATCCCAGCTCTTTAACTTCCTTGGAATCAAATAAGTTACGCAAATCAACAATTTTACGACATTTGCTTAGTGTTTTTATTTTACTAAAATCAACCTCTTTATATTCATTCCACTCTGTTGCAATCACAATTAAATCAGCATCACTAAATGTTTTGTATAAATCTTCAAAAAACTCTATATTTTCAAAACCACTAAATTCTCTTTTGGCATTACTAATTGCTTCAAAATCGTGAGCAACAATTTTTGCGCCCAACTTTAATAATTCTTTAGCGATTGAAATTGCAGGAGAATAACGAATATCATCAGTATTTCCTTTGAAAGCTAATCCAAGAAGAGCAATTTTTTTATTTTGTAAATTATTATCTAAAACAGCCGATATTTTCTTCAACATTTTATCTTTGCGATTGTTGTTAGAAGAAACAACAGAATCAATTAAAGACAAACTAACTTTATTTTCTTTCGCAACATTTAAAATTGCCAAAATATCTTTTGGAAAACAACTTCCACCAAATCCAGGCCCCGGATTTAAAAATTTTTCACCAATTCTAGCATCTAATCCTAATGCTTTAGAAAGTTTTTTTATGTCACCTCCTACAATCTCACATAAATCTGCCATTTCATTGATGAATGATATTTTTGTAGCAAGAAAAGAGTTTGAAGCATATTTAATTAACTCAGCAGTAACAATGTCACTGAATACAAGCTTTTCTGGAGCGAAGCTTTTATAAATTTCTGCAAAAATTGCTTTTGCCTTTTCATCTTCGCAGCCAACCACAATTCTATCTGGAAACATAAAGTCAGAAATGGCGGCACCTTCTCTTAAAAACTCGGGATTTGAAGCCACGCCAAAATCAAGATTTGGATTGGTTTCTTTTATTAATTTTTTTATTTTTTCTCCAGTTTTGGCTGGAACTGTTGATTTTGTGACTACTAATTTATAAGAATTTGACAATTCGGCAATTTCTTTTGCTGCTGCCAAAACATATGATAAATCAGCCGATCCATCTTCATCTTGTGGAGTTCCAACCGCAATAAAAACAACTTCGCTAATATCAAGACCTTCTTTCAAATCAGTTGAGAATTTTATTCTACCAGCGTCTCTAACTTCTTCTAGAAGCTCTTTTAAATTAGGTTCAAAAATTGGAATTATTGACTGCTTCAAACTAGCAATCTTTTTTTCATCTTTATCAATACAAACAACATTGTGACCAAGCTTCGCAAAACAAATTCCAGAAACCAAACCAACATAACCGCTTCCAATAACTGTAATTTTCATTTGATTCAAATTGAGATTTTTTATTTTGTAAACAAAAAACTATTTATTGACATTAAAAGCACTTAATTTTGCTTAATTTTTACTACCTGTAGTTGAAAATCGCCAGAGGTTTATCAAAAAAGTCAAAGGTTTATTCAAGAAACGAAGACTCTTTTCAAAAAAATTGTAACTATATTTTAGTTATTCACACAAAAAATTTCTGGTTAAGAATTTTTTGCAAAAAAAGCAAAGCAAAAAACTAAAATAAGCGCTTAATCTTCTTTATCCACTAAAGTGGAATATAAATCAGCACCCTTAATCCTGATTTTGGACTTTCAAGCAATCTAATTCTTCCTCCTTGCGAGGTAATTGCATCAGTTGCAATTGCCAAACCAAGTCCTGAATTGCCAGTTGAAGTTGGCTTTCTATCAAGATTACGTGAATTGTCAATACGATAAAATGGTTTTAAAACATTTGATCTTTCACTTTCTGGAATTCCAGGTCCATCATCATCAATAATAATAATCAAATTATTTTTACTTTGAGTTAAAGTC
>VHBV01000131.1 GCA_016882165.1 Candidatus Pelagibacterales bacterium | reverse complement strand
AGCAAAGAAAATCAGAGACAACTTCCAAAATTTTAACGAGTGTTTGGAGAGGGTTTTATGCTATCAATAGATATTTAGTTTGGTATAGAACTCTAGGATTTTTAAAAATTTTCATATTAACAATTATACCATTTTTGTGCTAGGTTGTTAATTTCATCAAGAATTTTATCTAACTCTTGTCCTCTTTGGGTAAAGCTGTAGGTAACTTTTGGAGGAATAGTTTCTTCTTGATGACGATTTAATATTCCTTCGCTTTCAAGCATTTTTAATCTTTCTGTTAAAACTTTTGCTGAAACATTAGGAATGTGTTTTTTTAGTTGTCCAAATCTTTGTGGGCCTTGAGATTTTATTAACCACAAAATGTAAGTTGTCCAAGGGCCTGTAAGTAAAGCAACAAGCATATGCATGGGACATCTAACTTTCATTTTTTTGTCAGTAATTTTAGGAAGGTTTTTGGATTTTTTTTGTTTCTTATTCATGGAATTGTGATAGTTACTTTTAGGTACCTACTTGATTAAAGTTACTAACAACTTAATTTGTAAGATGATTAATTGCTAGAAAATTAATTATTAATAATTGTTAAAACTTTTACTTTAAAACTATGAAAAAACTAAAATTAGCGGCATTTGCAATTACTGCTTTCACAATTTTTTCTGCAAATTCTTTTGCTGAAGTTGTAAAATATAATATTGAATCAAACCATGCTTTTGTTGCTTGGAATGCAAATCATGTTGGTTTTTCTAATCAAATAGGAAAATTCAGCGGTGTTTCTGGTACAATTAACTTTGATGAAAAAAATCCATAAAAATCTTCAGTTGAGGCAACAATCCAAATTTCTAGTCTTGTAACAGGTTTATAGAAATTTGATCAACATTTAAAAAGTAAAGATTTCTTTGATGTAGAAAAATATCCTACAGCAAAATTTGTAAGTAAAAAAATTAAAATTACAGGAAAAGATACCGCAAAAATTGAAGGCGATTTGACTCTTCATGGAGTTACAAAGACTGTTGTTTTAAAGGCTAAATTTAATAAGTTGGCAGAAAATCCATTTACTAAAACTCCAACTATTGGTTTCAGTGCTAATACTGAAATTCTTCGCTCAGAATTTGACATGAAATATGCAATTCCTGCTGTTTCTGATAAAGTTATTTTAACAATTGAAGTAGAAGCAAATAGGTAAATTAATAAATTTGCCCTTTTAAACTTAATTTGAAAATTAATTTTTTAGGGCAAATTTAGTGAGAAAAAATATCACCACCAAACCCAATTAAATCAAGCTTAGCGCGAGTTGGAAGGAATTCAATACAACGGACAAAATCTTCAAAACGATTTTCTCTTTTTAACATTTCATCAAGTTTTGTTTTTAGCTTATGTAAATGCAAAACGTCAGATGCAGCATATTCAATTTGTTTGTCAGTAATTTCGGAGTTTCCCCAGTAAGAACTTTGTTGTTTTTTTGAAATTTCAATTCCTAAAAGTTCTTCACACAAAGCTTTGAGACCATGAGAATCGGTATAAGTACGAACTAATTTTGAAGCAATTTTTGTGCAATAAACATTTTGCACATTAACTTTTAAATAAAATTGTAAAGCAGCTAAATCAAAACGAGCAAAGTGGAAAATTTTTTGTATATTATTGTCAGATAAAACTTTGCGTAGGTTTGGCGCGTCATATTTTCCAGCTTCAAATTGTACTAAATGAGCGTTGCCATCTCCTGCTGAAATTTGCACTACACACAAACGATCACGAGTTATATTTAAACCCATTGTTTCGCAATCAATTGCAATTGAATTAGTAAAATGAACATTTGAAGGTAAATCGTTTTTGTGCAAGAAATTGGTCATTTTTGAATATTTTTGTTACGTTATCTAAAATTTGAAAAAATGTTTTTTTATTTCGTAAATTTTTCCCAAAAATTGTCAGTTAAATTTGGTAGGGCTGAATTAATTTCAAGCATTTCTTCCATTATGCCATTGCAGTGTAAAACTAAATCGCAACCAGCATTTAAAATAGCTTTAGATTTTTCATAAAAAGATCCGCTTAGAGCTTTCATTGATACATCATCACTCATCAAAATATTTTGAAAACCAATTTCGTTTCTAATTAAATCAATCGCTTTTTTTGAGGTTGTGGCACAGTTTTCTTTGTCAATTGCGCTATATAGAATGTGCGCTGTCATGGCAAACTTTTGGTCATTTAGGTCAATAAATGGTGGAAAGTCGAGAGATCTTAATTCATCAATTGAAGCATCAACTTTTGGTAGTTCTAGGTGACTGTCAGAAGTACCACGGCCATGTCCAGGAATATGTTTTATTACTGGATAAACTTCTTTGCTAAGAAGACCTTCGCAAACTTTTCTTGCTAAATCACTAACTTGTTTTGGATTGTTACCATAAGCTCTGTCACCAATTACTTGATGGGTTTTTGGAGTCAAAACGTCTAAAACTGGAGCGCAATCAACATTAATTCCAACTTCAACCAAATCACTAGCAATTTCTTGAAAATTTTTAAACAATGCTTCTTTAGCCGCGTTTTGATTTTCTTGGTAAAGGTCTGCAAAATATTGTCCAGATGGATATTTTTTCCAAACTGGTTCTTTAAGGCGTGCCACACTTCCACCTTCTTGGTCAACTAGAACCAAAACTTCGCCTTCCATTACTTCGCGAATTGATTTAGTTAGTTCTTTTAATTGATGTTTATCTTCAATATTTCTTGCAAAAACAATAAAACCAACACCGCCATTTTTAGAGAAAAAATATTTTTCCGCATCACTAAGAACTGCACCTTCAACTCCGTATATTACGGGTTTAGTAACTTTTCTATTTTGTGAAATTTTTTGAAGCAAAGTCATTTACAGAACACCTTTTGTTGAAGCTATTGCGTCTTTTTTTCTTTCGTCAATTTCAACTGCTTGACGAAGTGATCTTGCAAGACCTTTAAAGCAAGATTCAATAATATGGTGGTTGTTTATACCGTAAAGATTTTCAACATGTAAGTTACAACCAACAGCTGCAGCAAAAGCGAAAAACCATTCACGGAAAAGTTCAGTGTCCATTTCACCAATTTTATCACGGTTAAATTCGCATTTCCAAACTGGATAAATTCGTCCCGATAGATCAATTGCAACACGAGTTAAAGTTTCATCCATTGGAATATAAGCATGTCCATAACGAGTGATTCCTTTTTTGTCACCCAAAGCTTGTTTTATTGCTTCACCAATTGCAATAGCACAGTCTTCTGTTGTGTGATGAAAGTCAATGTGAAGATCGCCTTGCACTTCCAAAGAAATGTCAATCAAACTGTGATGCGAAAGCTGCTCAATCATGTGATTTAGAAAACCAATTCCAGTGTCAATTTTATATTGACCTGTGCCATCAAGATTAACTTCAACCTTGATTTTGGTTTCTTTAGTATTTCTTTCAAATTTTGCTGTGCGCATGGGTAAAGTTATTAGTATTAAATTTTAAATCCTCCGTCACGACTTTGTCGTGCCACCTCCTTTTTACTTATATTTTATTTTTTCTAAGTAAGAAGTTTCAATTGCTAAAGCAATTGTCAAAGGAGGCTTACCCTCTTTGAAAAAGAGGGTGGATCAAATTGCAAAAGGCAATTTGAGACGGGTGATTTATCTTAGAA
>VHBV01000130.1 GCA_016882165.1 Candidatus Pelagibacterales bacterium | reverse complement strand
AATTTACCAGGAAATTTTTTAAAAGCAGTTGGCGAATCGTTTCTGTCAACAGCTGCAGTAAGTGGTAAAAAAAAACAAGCTAGATTTTTACAAGGTGTTAACGAAGTTATTAAAGGTAAATTAACTAATTTTGAATTAGCAGCTTGGCTTGACCAATTTCCAAATATTTTTAAATCATCAAAACCAGCTGCTAAGGAAGTTATAGATGCCTGTATTGCTTTAAATAATATTTTAATTTTAAAAGCCCGTGCAGCTAGTGATATTTTTGATAACAATAAAAATATTACTAGAAGTGAATTTGATAAAGCAATGAGGGAAAAATTTCCAGAAATTTTAGAACAAGCTGGTAAAAAAAAAAGTAGCTTAAATGAACAGGCTGCTGAAATTCAACCGGTGCAGCCTGAACAGCCACAACAAACACCAGAACAACCACAACAACAACCACAATTAACACCAGAACAACCACAACAGCAATTAGAATTGCCACAAAAACAACCACAAGAACAACTACAAGCAGCACCTACACCGAAAGAGCAAGCACAGCCGCAACAAACAATACAACAAAAAGTTGATAGTTTGCAAAACGTAGACGATGAAACAAAACTTAGAGCAAGGGAGTTAATACGTGAAGGCTTTAGCCCACAAGAAGCTTTAGACATCATAAAAAAACAAGATGAAACTACTAAACAAACTCTGGGCAAAATTGCTGTTCCAGCAATACAAATTGCCGCTCCTTTGGTAAACGCTATAGGTGATACAGCAAGTATTATTTTTGATGATATTTCACAAAATAATCTTGGACAAGCTGTTACAGCAGTTAGAAAACTATTGCCAACAACAGAAGAAACTAAAGATACTTTAAGAAAATTAGGAGCAACAGAAGAAGAAATTGAAAATCCAAATTTACTTATAAAATCTTTAGGGAAAATTGTTGAATTTGCCCCATTATTAAAAGGTTTAAAAACAGCATATGCAGCCGGAAAAATTACAAAAGCAGCAGTACAAAGGTTTGCAGTTGTGTTTGGTGTTTCTGCTGCTACAGGCACAGCTGGGCGATACGGTGCAAAAATAGCAGGCGAACAATTAGGCTTTAAAGAAAGAGACGTACAAAGATTTGAAGAATTAGGACAAATTGGCGGAAATATTTTAGGTGCAAAACTTGCAAGTAAATTTGCATCTGTACGTGACCCAAAAAGCGGAAAGGTAATATCTAAAGACGAAGCAGCAGAACAAATACAAAAAGATATTGAAAAAAACTATTTGCAAGCTGAAGAAAAAAGAAATGAAGAAATAAGAATATTTAATGAAGAAGCCAAAAAGTTAGAATTAAAACAATCGGAAGAAACTTTAAATTTATTAAATAAACCCCAACCAACAGCACCAACCGAAGCACCAAAAACACAAAATATTAATAACTTAGAAAACCAAACAAAAGAAAATAATTTACAACTAGACAGAAAAGCATTACAACTTAATAAAAACAACATAAAAACAGAATTAGATTTTGCAGAAGAATATAAAACAGTAGAAAAACTTTTAAATAAAAACATAATTATTGACGATACAGCAAAAGAATTATTTACTGATTCGATAAAAGAACAATTAGAAACAGTTACAGAATCCGCAACAAAAGATTTATTTAACAAGTATTTAGAAAGATTAAAAAGTGATAAACCAGTTACAACTGGCGAAATTTTAAACAAATTAAAACAAATTAATAATAAAATAATTTACAATCAAAACGTAAGCGATAAAACAGAAGCAAGAGAAATTAACAATTTCTTAAAATTGTTATTAGAGGAATACGGCGGTAAGGAATACAAAAAAGCAGCATTACCAATAAATGAAAAATATAAATATTTTTTTAGTAAAACTAAAAGTCTAAAAGATAAAGATTTTCTTAATAATCTTGAATTGGAAAAAAACGCAAATAACATTAATTTAATTCAGCAAAAACAAGCAACACCACAAACAACAACGCCACAAACAACAACGCCACCAATTACAAAAGACCAAGCAAGAATTAACGTTTTAAAAGACAAAGCAGGACTAAAACAATTAGAATTTAACCCTTTTGAAAAGGTCCATAATCAGCTGGTAGAATTAAACAAAAAACAAAACAACGAAAATAGCGGTCAGTTGTTAGAGTTTTTAAAAGGAACGTTAAAAATAGCCGGCAAATATACACGTGATGTTATTAAACCGGCAGACTCTGGAAAATACCAAGAAACATTAAATATTTTAAAAGAAAACAACCCAGAGCTACTAAATGATTATATTTCTAAATATTTAGAAATTTTAGTTAATCCAAAACCTGCGGCGTTTAGTGCATTTATGACATTATCTAAAAAGGTAGAAAATGTTTTAGATAAAAAAGAAAGCAAAGACAGAATAGAGCCAATTTTATTTTAAATAATAGAGCCGCTAGGAAGTAACAACTAGCGGCGCAAAAAAAAACTTAATCAACATAGAGTGATTAATGATATCAAATCATTTATTATTCTACCACATCTGGTAAATCTTGTATAGACTTTGCCCCACAAATTACCCTTAATTGTTGTATATCGTCAGGCAATCCGTCTAAATCTACAATGGTTATAAATTTAATATCAAAGAAGCCTTTATAGATTTCGTTTAGCTCTTTTAATATTGGCGTTATCTTTGCCGCTGCTTCGTTCTCCAGCTGTTGCCTTAGGTGTATGTCTTTCACTTCCTAACTCCTCTTTAATATTCTCTAGCTTTGCCTTTTGATATTCTAATTCTGTTTGTAGATGCTCAATAATTGCCTGTAGCTCATGATTTCTAGTCGTAAGCTGTGCTATTACCTTTATGTCATTATCGTGCAAATCTATCCATTTTTGAAGCTCTTTTCTAAACACTAATCCAAACATTTAAAAACCTCCGTCTGGCTCTGTATCACCGCAAGAAGCTTGATGTTTACCAGTTACGCTTGGCTTATTTAAAATAACTTGTATCGGTTGAGTGTTGCCCTCTAATTGTTTTAACATGGCTAAGGCTTTTTCATGCTCCATAGCATTACTATCATACATAGATAATAAATGCCGGCTGAAGCCTTCACTGTATTGTTTGGTTACTCCGCCAGTTGTCAGGTTGTCCGCTATGGCTAGCCTGAAACCTTCCAACGCTTTTGCTAAAACTGGGGAATATTCAAAGTCTTTTTTTGCCAGCTGGTGCATGTACTCACGACTAAGCCCCAAAGTATGAGCAAGCCTTTGCATCGTAAAACATTCTAATTTTTTTTGATATACGGCTTCTGTCATTAAAACGATTTGTTCAGCATAGCGTTTTATTTTGTCGTTGGTGTTATTCAAGTTGAAATGGTTTTTATTTAATTCTTCTTCAATTTGCATTAAAATTGTGTTGCCTGAATCTCCGCTTGATAGAGAAAAACGGGCTTTATTCCTTACTATGCGTTTTTTTCTTTTTCCCGCCAAATCTGTATTATCTTTTGTTAATTTATTTTTCATTGCCTTACTCTCCTTTTAAAGCAAAAAATAGCTTTTTTAATAAATAAATCAATCAATCAGCACTATTTGATAAATTTATACTGTTTACCTTTTACGCCAAATTTAATTGAATAATAGTTTTTAGGCTTGTAGACTTTATTTATGGCGTGAGTCGGTGCATCTAAAATAAACGCAATTGCTAATAA
>VHBV01000129.1 GCA_016882165.1 Candidatus Pelagibacterales bacterium | reverse complement strand
ATACCAAATTACAGCAGCAACGCCAATTCCTGCCAAAGATTCAACAAAAGGAGAGGCAATTAAAGAAAGGCGTGAAATTTTTTTACCCATATCAAAAACACTATCTATAATTTTTGACATTCTTTTTATTTCAAATTCTTCGCAATTATAAGATTTTACAAGCTTTGAATATTGCAACGTGTCATGCATTTGTGATGAAAATTTTCCAGCAATTTCCTGATTTTTACACGACATATTGCGCAATCTTTTGCCAATTTTGTAAATTGGATAAGCTGCAAGAGGAAAACCAATAAAAGCAACCAATGATAATTCAACGCTCTGATAAAACATAACACCTATTAAAGCTACCAAAGTCATAGTTTGCTTTATTGCACCATTAAGCAAAGTACTGATAAGTCCAACCATAGCATTTATTTCTCCAGAAATACTTGCTGACATTTGACCAGAAGATCTGTTATGTAACTTAGCAATATCTGATTTAATGAAACAGGCATAAAGCTGTTTGCGTAAATCAGCAGTTATTTTCATTGTTAAAACATTCATGGTAAAAAGCTGGAAATAGGTAGCAAAACCCTTTACAACTGTTACCAAAAGAACCGTTACTGGAATCCAAACCAACCAAAATTTATTACCTTCAACAAAAACTTTGTCTAAAGCTGGTTTAATTAACCAAGCGTGAAATGAAGTGGTTGCAGCAATAACAACCATTAAAGCGATTGAAATTGCAAAAGTTCTCCAATGAATTGCAACACACTCTTTTGCAATTCTTTTAAGCAAATAAATAGTACTTTCGTAGTTTATTTCTTTATTTTGCGTATCTGTCATGATGAAAATTTTTGATTATTTTTAGTAATTATACATTCTTGACAATTACTGTCATCCTGAGCTTTAGCGAAGGATTTCAGGAGGTTAGAACTCCTCAGTCCAAACTCTCGAGATCCTTCGCTAAAGCTCAGGATGACAGAAGAGAACTTAGGACAAACATATTGTTAATGCGTAATTACTTTTTTTGATTAAAAAAATGATATTCTAACAGAAAGAAAAATCAATTTTAAAATCTTGATTTTTGATCAAAATCAATTAGGCTTTGTTACTGTTCTCATGCCTTCATTGTCCCAGGCTTTAATTTCGTTAATTGTAAAAAATGCTTAATATTTTTAATTCTTTCAAAGAACAATTTTTTGATGTTGTTCAAAAAATTGCTTCTGCAAACAAAATTGAAATCTCAGAAAAAGATTTTGCTAATTTTACAGTTGAACCGACAAAAGAAAAATCTCATGGCGACTTAGCCTGCAATATTGCAATGACCATGAGTAAAAAGTTTTCTCATATCGATTCTCTTAATAATCCAAGAAAATTAGCAGAAAAAATTATTTCTGAACTAAAAAATGACAATATTGCAAAAATTGATATTGCCGGTCCAGGATTTATCAATTTGTTTCTGAAAAATGAAATTTTCTACGACATAATTTCTCAACTACTAAAAAATAAATCTTTTATTTTTCCAAATCTTGGCCATAGCGAAAAAATAAATTTAGAATATGCCTCACCAAACCCAACCGGACCAATTCACGTTGGACATACTCGTGGTGCAATTTATGGTGATGTTTTAGCGTCTCTTTTGTCAAAAGTTGGATTTAATGTTTTGAAGGAATACTACATTAATGATGCTGGGTCTCAAATTATGACTCTAATAAAATCAGCTTATTTACGTTATTTGGAAGCATCTGGAGAAAAAATAGAAATAACAGAAGGTCTTTATCCTGGAGAATATCTAATTGAGGTTGGAAAAGCATTATATTCAAAATTTCAAGATAACATTAAACATAAAAGTGAAGAAGATTATATTCCTCTGATTCGTGAATTTGTAGTTGATGAAATGGTTGAAATGATTAAATCAGATTTACTTGCTCTTGGTATCAAACATGACAGTTATTTCTCAGAAAAAGAAAATTTACACGATCAAAATAAAATTCCCCAAACCATTAAAATTCTTGAAGAACAAGGCTTAATTTATGAAGGAAAACTAGAAACTCCAAAAACTGAAAAAGGTGTTGGAGCTAAAGATTTTAAAATGCCTGAAGGTTATGATGAAAAAGATCAAACACTTTTTAAATCAACTTCATTTGGCGATGATCAAGATAGAGTAGTTAGAAAAGCTGATGGTTCTTACACTTATTTTGGCGCCGATTTAGCCTATATCAAAAGCAAATTTGAACGTGGCGCTACCAAATTCATCATGCCACTTGGTTATGACCATGCTGGTTATATAAAACGTTTAACTGCAGCAACTAAAGCTCTAACAAATGACAAAGCTGAATTGAAAATAATTCTTTGCCAAATGGTAAAATTTGTTAAAGATGGCGAACCTCTTAAAATGTCTAAAAGAGCTGGAAATTTTATTACAGCACGTCAAGTAATTGAAGAAGTTAGTGCTGACGCTTTACGTTTTATAATGCTCAGCCGCAAAAACGATACACCTTTTGATTTTGATTTAAATAAAGTAATTGAACAATCAAAAGATAATCCCATTTTTTATGTGCAATATGCTCATGCCAGATGTTGCTCTGTTATCAGACAATTTCACGCCACTTTTGAGAATGAAAAATTAGACGAAATTAATGACACAGTTTTGAAAAACTTAACTGATGAAACTGAAATTGAGTTGATTAAAAAAATCATATCATTTCCAAGAGTTGTTGAACTATCGGCTACAACATTTGAACCACATAGAATTAATTTTTACTTACAAGAACTATCGGCAATTTTCCATGCTTTATGGAACAAGGGTGGTGAAAATCCAGAATTAAAATTTATCATTAAGGATAACTTAGAAATTACAAAAGCTCGTATTTATATGATAAACGCTTTGAGAATTGTAATTTCAACCGGTCTTGATATATTTAACATTAAGGCTTTAGAAGAAATGAGATAAAAAATTTCAAATATGGAAGATTTTGGTTATTTAAAAGAAGAAGAACAAAGTAAATTTACTAGAATATTGAAAAAAATGTTCATGCTTGGCGCAACATTACTTTCAATTGCTTGCTTCATTTATGTAACTGTGAATGCTTATTACTATGTATATGATGAAGATAATGGGGAAATTGAAACTATAACTTCACTAGAAGAACCAATAAAAATAATGGCCGAAGAATCTTCCGATAATCAAGAAACAACAATAGTTAATAATTCAATTTACGAAGATATTTTTGGCAATCACAAAGAATCAAAAAATAAGGTGGCAACGAAAATTCAACTTGCTCCACAGCCTGCTTTTCCACCTAAACAAGACAAATTAACACAAGTTACAGAAATAAATAATAATACATCTATTCAGGAAGAAAAAACTCCAAATCAAAGACGTGATCAAAAAATAATAGTATATAGCGATAAGGAAAAGGAACAAAATCAAAAAGATTTACTAACTAAAACCAATGGTAACTCTTTAACTGAGAAAGAAAAAGTTAAAGATTTAAACTCAAATAAAAGAAAAAGCATTAAAGTTCAAATTGCCGCCCTAACCTCAGAATCTGCAGCACAAGATTATTGGAAGAAAGTGAGTAATAGTAATTCAAGACTATTTTCTGGTTTATCTTCTTTCATACAGAAAGTTGATTTAGGTAAAAGAGGAATTTTTTATCGCTTGCAAATTGGCAATTTTCCAGACCAAACTGAAGCCGAGA
>VHBV01000128.1 GCA_016882165.1 Candidatus Pelagibacterales bacterium | reverse complement strand
TCAATCCAATTGAGCAAAAATGGGGCCATGTAAAAAATACAGTTAAGAAAATTAGAAACAAATTTGAGAATTTTAATGAATGTTTAGATATGGCTTTAATGGGAGTATAGATTTATGTTTTGGTATATGGGTTAATCAACTTTTACATATTCTAAAATAACATCTAAAATTTCTTTTTCTGAGAACGGCTTATCTACAACAACATCAATACCATAATATTTTAATTTTGATAATTCTGGCTTGTCGGCAGTGATAGCAAAAATTGGAATATTGGTATTTTTAAACTTTTTGAATTTGACCCCCTCACGAATAATTTTTGCAGTTTCAAAACCATTAAGAATTGGCATATTAATATCCATGAATACTAAGTCATAATGATTCTTATCAAGTTCCTCAAGAATTTCCTGTCCATTTTCTACATGTTTAACTTTAAAGCCCATTCTTCTAAGTAAGTGGGTGTTAATTTTTTTTCCAACTGGATTATCTTCAGCCAAAAGAACTGACTTACTTTTAAATAGATTCGTTAAGTTTTGGTTATTAGTTTTGTCATTATTTAAATCCTCTTTTTTTGAGCGATCTACTTTAAAATATATTTTTATTTTAGTGCCAAATCCTTTTTTGGATTCAATTTTCATTCTTCCTTTATGCAACTCTACTAATTTCTTGATAATTGGCATTCCAATACCATGAGAATCAATTTCTTTTTCTAAGGCAGACTTATCAATTTGCTCACCATCTCCAGATAAAGCCATTATAATTTCTTGCTCGGTCATGCCAATTCCACTGTCTGATACAGAAATGCAGATCTCATCACTTTCTTTTATGTAAGATGTTTCGATAACAACTTTTGTTTCGGCGGGACTATATTTGATAGAATTGCTAATCAGATTATTTAAAACTTGTTTAATTCTTCTCACATCACATTTTATTTGTGAATCATGCTTTTTTGATGAGTTAATAGCTTCTAAAGTGATGTGGTTTCCCAAGGCAAAATTCTTATTTAATATAACCATTCTTTCACAAAGATTTGCTATATCACAAGACTGCATTTTACCAAGAATAAATTCACCAGAATCATTTTGGTTCGTGTCCAGCAAATCTTCAACGAATCCCATTAATTCCTCTGTTTGATTTGATATTTCCTCAATCATTTTTAAATCTTCATTTGTTTCGATTTCTGATTTTTTCTTATCTTGAAGAATCAACTTAGAAAGCCCTGAAATTCCAAAAATATAATTTTTTAAATCATGACTTGCAGCTCTAATTAGTTTAGTTTTTGAAATATTTGTGTCACGCAGAGATTTTATTAATTTTCTCTCTCTATTCATCAAAATTAAAATTCGTGTTTTAAACAAATAAGATAATATAATTAAAAAGAAGAGTGTGATTGATGAAAAACCAATAATAATTGGCATGATGGAGCTATTAAATTCTTTTTTAAGAAAGGCTTTGTTAAACCCAGTTAAAACAATGTAAGGATAATTATCAAACTTTTGATAAAATGAATAATTTACATTGCTGACTGTAATTTCTTTTTTAAGAAATGAGCTCTTTTCAGAAAAAAAAGATTTATCAATTTTCTTGTAAAAACTTTTACTTTCTTCCAATTCATTATCAGAAGATTGAATAATTAAATTCATATCTTCATCTAGAACAACGAAACTTATGGGATCATTTAATCTTTGTTCCACCATGGTAGATAATTCAGATATGTTAAAACCAACCACAACCGCTCCTAAATATCTTCCATTTTTATCTGTAACACCAGTTGCAGCAGGAACAACCCATGACTCACTTGGATCTCCTAAAACAGGGAATGAAACTTGTAAAGTCCATGGATTATTTGGAGATTTTTGACAATATTGCCTAGCAGACATATTTGGCGGGTTTTTTCTAATACCAATTTTACTATTAACTAATTGAAGATTATTTGGATCAACCCAGTCAAATGAAGACCAAGATAATAGTTGCGTATTTTTGTTTTGAATCTGTTCTGCTTTTTTAAATGTATTTAGAATGAATTCTAAATCTTTTGCATTATGTTCAGCAATCTGTTTTCCAATATAGCTGTTGATTTTGTTAGAGTAATTAAATGATTCAGATATGGTCTTCTGAATGTTTAATGCTTCTTTTTTTAGAATTTGAGAGTTATTATTCTTATTTCCATTAATTGTAAAGAAAACCAACAATAACGCAGAGGTTATGCCCAACACGACTGTTGCTAACACAAATATAGAGTAGCTTTTTAATAAAAAATAATTACTTTTAACTGGTTTTTTCATGATTTTTTTTAAACAAAAAGACGTAAGAGGACACCGAAGAATTAAACTCGATTATTTACTTCAATAAATGTGTTTCTATTGCTTTTATATCATATTCAATGAATTAATTAACAGTGTTTCATTGTTATACATATTTTGAAGATAAATTAAATTTTTAATAAAATGAGACCATTAATAAGCGCTGCAGAAAATTTAAGAAAAGCACACGATTTTGCCAATATCGCAAAAAGAATGTATAGCTCTGGTTTTGGAGGTTCAAGAGGTTATTCTGGAGTTTCTGATGACTTGGAAGCTGAATTTAGAAGAAAGTTTGATCCTATAGCAGAAGAGTTTCAATCTCATAAAGCTTTAAAACACAAATTCTTTGATTTTTTAGAAGCACAATCAAAAGAGGGATTCACTTCAAAACAATTTGAAATTTACAGAGATAATTTTTTTAGAAGAACTGAGTTAGAAATACCATCTGTTGCAAGATTTATTGAGAAAGCAGCCCTCAGTGGAGATTCACAAGCTGTAGCTGATACTATTAGAAACTTGAATGACGAAGGAGGTTATGGTGATGTAAATAAAATGCATAGTAATCTTTTGGCAAAATCTCACAATGTTCATGGAATGAGGGTTTTTAATTTAAACCCAATTTACCCAATATCTGAAGCTGGAAAATCTGAAAATTTAGTTCCAGAAGTTGAAGAATATAGAAAAGCCAAGCAACAAGCTTTTGAACAAGAATATCCATTTGTTGCTGGAAATACTTGGGCTCATGAATTAGCCGCAGATAATATGTTAGATAATTTTAGAAAAGCTTTTTTTGTTCCTTATCAAGGATACTACACTCCTGAAGAATATAAAAAAGTAACTGAATTTTTTACGGCTCATAAAGATGATTCCGTAGAGGGGGGAGATGTAGAAGCTCAACATGAGAGAATGGCAAGATATGCTGCAGAAAGAGCCTGTAAAGAAAGTTTAAAAAATATTTCTTCTGTTAGAAAAGGTGGATTAAATTTCCTTGATCATCAAGCAAGATTATGGGATGGAATGCTAAGAGAAATTGAAAAAGCAAAATCTAAAGGAGAAATTATTGAGCCTAAAGAGACTTCTTCTCCCAGTACTTCAGTTAAATCATCGGAAGCTAAATCTGTCAAAGGTTCTAATGTTGAAAGTAGTCGTTAGATTTTATTGCGTGTCTAAAAATTGTTAAATCAGTTGAACCAAATATTGTTGAATTTTCTTCAATTGATGAAGTTATTAAAGCTAATAAAAAACCAATACGAAAAAGAGGAAATCGTAGATAGAGAATTCAGCAAAAGAACCCAAATCTTAAATATACCAAAACATAAATCTATACTCCCATTAAAGCCATATCTAAACATTCATTAAAATTCTCAAATTTGTTTCTAATTTTCTTAACTGTATTTTTTACATGGCCCCATTTTTGCTCAATTGGATTGA
>VHBV01000127.1 GCA_016882165.1 Candidatus Pelagibacterales bacterium | reverse complement strand
ATCTTCTTGGATAGTAAAAAAATTGCCAAAGAGAAAAATTTATCAAATCTTTTTGACAACAAAAACAATAATTTTGATAATGAAAATTCAGTTATAAATTCAATTGAAAATCATTAAAAAAATTAATACTTGAAATTGCACTGTCTGTCAGATCAAGTGGTTGTTTTTATATTTTACTACGAGCAATTGCATGAGCTGTGGGCGAACGACAGATGTTTCCTGTACAAACAAAAAGAACTTTTATCATTTATATTTTGTGATTTCAGATTACAAAATTTCACCAAAATGCTTTTTTACAGTAGCTCTAGGAATTTCATGAATTTCTCCAACTTTCAAAGTTCCTAAAGAAAATGGACCAAAATTTGTTCTAATTAGACGATTAACTTTCAAACCTAGCTCTTCCATTACTTTTCTGATTTCTCGATTTTTTCCTTCTTCTAAAGAAATTGTGAGCCAAGAATTAGATTCTTTTTCAACATCCACCACAACTTTGATTGAACCATATCGTACACCATCAATTGTAATGCCCTTAATCAGTTTTTTTAGTCTTTCGTGATTTAGTTTTCCAAAGACTCTTGCTCTATATTGACGTGGAATTTTATTTTTGGGTAATTCTAGATGACGAGCTAATTCACCTCGAGTTGTAAGAAGTAATAAGCCCTCAGTATTGTAATCTAATCTACCAATTGTAATTACTCTTGGCATGTTTTTTGGCAAAATATCAAATACAGTCTTGCGATTATTTGGATCTTTACTTGTCGTTAGAACTCCTTCAGGTTTGTGAAGAATCCATAAACGAGCTTCTTGTTTGTTGTTATTTATTAGTTTGTCATCAATTTTTATTGATTGATCAGTGATGAAAGTTGCTGGAGTCTCAATTGTAACTCCATTCACTTTTACTCTTCCTTCTAGAATTAAGCTTTCGGCTTCGCGACGTGAGCAATAACCGGAAGCAGCAATTACTTTTGCTATTCTTTCACCTTTTTCATTTGTCATATTTTTTTTATTTTGATTCAATATATCTTAGGAACTTTTAGCTATTTATTTTTATCCTATAGTTAGTCCTGTTTTTGCTTATTTTTTAACAAGAAAATTCAAAATATATTCAGATATTTATCATAATTTTGTCAAAAAATAAGCAAAAACATGTCAAAATACAGTACAATAATATTTTGCTTTTATTTCTAGATCAGAAATGCATCACAAGCCATAAAATTTCTAGGGTTTTTTAGAATGCTTTTATTAATTATGGAAAGCAAAAAGCATTTTTACTTTTCCATTTTATATTTTTTAGCGGCTTCAATAAAATTCTCGAAAATTCTGCGATCTGCTCCAGAAGTGTCAAATTCAGGATGCCATTGTACTCCAACACAAAAAGGATGGTCAACTTTCTCAAGTGCTTCTATAATACCATCAGATGCATATCCGGCAATTTTTAAACCTTCGCCTGGATTTTTTGTTGCTTGATGATGAGAAGAGTTGGTTTTTATTTTCTTTGCTCCAATTACTGAAAATAGTTTAGAGTTTTCAACAATTTCAACATCGTGATAAGCTGTACAGTAATCTTTAAATCCTTCAAAGTGACTTTGTTCGTGATCCATGAATTTTTCTTCATCAAGAATGTGCTGGATAACTTTTCCTCCGTGCAAAACATTTAGCAATTGCATTCCGTTGCAAATTCCGAGGTAAGGCATTTTGGTATTGACTACTCTCAATCCAAGAGCAATCTCAAAATCATTGCGAGCATCGTTGAGTTTCATTGTTGGATGAATTTCTTTTTCTCCATAATATTTAGGATGAATATCAAAATAACCGCCAACAATCACTATTCCATCTAAGGCTTCTATGTAAGAATCAATTAGATCATAGTCATAGGTTAAAATCAAAGCAGCTCCGCCAGCTTTGTTAATCATTTCAACATAATTTGCGCGCAAAGCGTAAAAGTTTTTTACAGAATAAGAACTTGGGCAGCCTTCTTTAAAGTCAGGAACAATTCCAATTAATGGGCGCAAAGATTTTATTTTATTCATTTCTAATTAATGCATTGCGGTTTTCAACTGCAGCTGCTAAAGCCGCAAGCCTTGATATTAAAGAATAAACGACAGCCATTCTGTTTTTATCTGATGAGATGTTTGTTTGTTCTTCTTTTAATTCACTAAGATCGCAAAATGTTGCACCGGCAGCATTTAAACTTATTTTTTCATCACGATCTTCATTTACACGAAAAAGATTGCCAACTACTTTACCGTTAATCAAGTAAATCATTGGTTCTGCAATTTTGTTATCAATTTTATCTTGGGTTGGAATTCCTTCTTGGATCATTACTTGAGTATTTTGAACAGATCCTTTAAGCATGTTCATTTTATTGCGCTCTTTTTTATTAATTTCCATAACTTCTTTACCAGAGGAAACTGGCCAAACAGCTATTCCGTAAGTTCCATTATCTGCTTTTATATAGCAATAAGGATCTCCTTCAATATTATGTTCTTTGTATTTTTCTCTTAAAAGAGTAATTATTTGATCAACATAATTTGCTAAACAGTCTAGACCAATTTGTTCTTTAAAATTGACTTCGTGACAAGAGCGATGAATTGATGAAATAAGCCACGGATCAATTTCTAAAATTTGCGCTAATTCTTGAGCTAATTGATTGTAGATATCAAAATGTGCAGATTTTGTTCTACTGTGCCAACCCATTAGAGTTGAAGGAATGACAGTAGTGGTTATATTTTTTAAAATTTCTGGTATGCCATCAGTTAGATCATTGTTTAAAATGATTATATCTGCTTCAAAACCATCTTGAGTAACTATTCTATCTTTCTGTTTTTTTATGGGATTTAAAGTAATTATATTTTTTTTCTCAGTTTCAAAAGCTGTTTCTTGAGTAATATCATCTATTAAAGTTCCTACTTTTACTTCTTTGTGAGTTGAGAGAATTTGGTGAAGAGAAAAAATATTTTCCAAATAGCGTAGGTTACGAGTGTGATTTTCTGGAATAATCAGGATTTTCTTTGCTTGAGGAAAGTTCTGATTGAAAAATTCTAGAGAAACTTTTGAAGCTTCTTTGTGTGATTCTATAGATAGGTTATTGAATCCAGCAGGAAAGCAATTTGTATCAATTGGAGCAATTTTTGTGTTATTGTGTCTTAAATCTGTTGAATTGTAAAAAAGAGCTGGGGTTTCTTGAAATTTTTGGTTAAACCAATTTTCAATAAGCTCTTTTTTTAAGTGAATTTTTTCAGATAAAAGCTCGATAATTTTAGACATTTATTAACCAGTGAAGTTTTGAGCGTAAGATTTTGGTTTAACTTGAGAAGTTGTTTCTTCTTCAACTTTATAGTCAAAACCTTTGTTGTTTGCATAAGCAATAGCTTCTTCTTTTGAAGAAAAAGATATTTTTATTTGCGTTTGAGTATCGTTAGATGAAGTCCATCCCATAAGAGGGTTAATGCTTCTAGTTTTATTTTCTTCAACTGGTGTTAAAATCCATTTCTTATTTTTTTTACCAGACTGCATTGCTGATTTAGCGGGTTTATATATTTTGAATTTCATTTTGTTGTTTTTTAGTTTTAATTTTTTTGTTTTATAAACCGGACTTGGTTATAAAAGTCTGCATTGGTGTTAATTTTTTAAATTAAGCGTGGGTATGAATTTAGGAAGTAACCATTAGAGGCTTTCTTGTGCTCATAAAACCCGTTTTAAGCTAAAAATGTGCAACGTTTCGTTGCTTTTTTCGCTTTGCTCAAAGACAACTCACGCCTGGGTTTTTTA
>VHBV01000126.1 GCA_016882165.1 Candidatus Pelagibacterales bacterium | reverse complement strand
CAAAGAGAAAAATTTATCAAACCTTTTTGACAACAAAAACAATAATTTTGATAATGAAAATTCAGTTATAAATTCAATTGAAAATCATTAAAAAAATTAATGCTTGAAATTGCACTGCCTGTCAGATCAAGTGGTTGTTTTTACATCTTCCAAACACAACTGGTACACCAAACACAATTATAGAAAATATAGATGATGGGAAAAAACCAAAATCTAAAACAAAATCTCTTGCTAGTCTTTTATCTCCTGAAAATGAAAGGCGTTAATTATTTTCTGAAATCGCTACTTTAATATCAGTTACAAATAACAAAAAATTTTTTACGAAAAATAAAAATAAAAAAAACCGAGCCATTTTTAAATGACTCGGTTTTTTTATAGAGAAAAATAATCTTATATAATTATTCAGCTACAGTAATAGCATATTTTTTACCTAAGTATTTCTCAACAGCTTTACGATCAGAAGATTTCAAAACTGAATCAAAAAGAATGATTTCAGAAATATATCCTTTCCAAAGGTTACCACCTGTAGAGTTTTTAGCACCAACATAAAAACCAGTTGTTGGAGCAGCAGAAGTTGAAGTTGTATCAGTTCCTGCAGAAGTTCCATTTACGTAGGTAAAAATAGCACCACCAGTTCCACCAGCATAAGTAGCAGAAACTACTTCAGCACCTGTAGTTATAGTTCCAGCAAAGTTATTTTCAGCAGCAGAACCATCGCCAGAACCATCGCCAAAAATCATGTTTCTGGTTGAATAGTTTGAAGAGCCAGCATTGTCACCAATTGTGTAACCATAACCATTTGTTCCAACTAAGCCATTATAAAATACTGTTCTGTTTGCAGCAGAAAGATCAGTTGAAGCAGCTTTAGCAACTACGAAATAAGTGAAGTTATTATTTGGAGTTGAAATTGGAGAAGCAACAGCTGAACCAGAAGCAGTAGAAAGAGTTAAGAAACCGTTTGATGAGCTTGATCCGTCAAAATATAAAGAAGGAAGAGAGTTTATTCCTGCAGTATCAGCAGATTTGAACTGAATTGCAGAAGATGCTGCCGCAGGACGAGCATAATATTTGTAAACTGCTTGAGTGTTGCGGTCGTTCCAACGGTTGATGTTTGTTGCATCAACATTTTCACCAGTAACGAAGCTATCTTCCATTGAAGTTTCCAACCAAAGAACTAATCCTTTGATACTTGTAACCGGAGCGCTTTGAGTAACAGTTTGAGCAGTTTGTAGTTTTGACGCATTAACTAATCTACTACCACTGGTAACACCGGCAACCAGAATACCTATAATTAAGATTACGATTGAAAGTTCAATCAAAGAAAAAGCTTTATTTTTATTTTTCATAATTGTCGATGTTGTTGTTTTGAAATAAGAGTAACTAAGCTTCCATATAATATAGAAAGAATAGATCCAATTAAAATTGCCAATTTTACCTCGTCAAGCATTATCTTAGCAGTTGTATCATTTTTTACAAATGCAAGTCCTGCAATAAATATACTCATAGTAAAGCCAATACCAGTAAAAATAGATGCCGCGTAAAACTCTTTCCAATTTGTTCCACTTGGAAGAGAAGAAATTTTTAATTTTATTGCAATCAAGCTAAAAAGCATAATTCCTATTTGTTTACCAAAAAACATACCGCATACAACTCCACTTACCAAGGGTTGAAAAATTGTATCAAGTGAAAAATTAACAATTTTTATTCCAGAATTGGCAAAAGCAAAAATTGGCAATATCAAAAAATTTATCATTGGCGAAATTTTGTGAGCTAGTTTCTCAAGAGGTTTTTCATTTCTTATTTTTAGAGGAATAAACATAGCTAACACAACGCCAGCTATTGTAGCATGAATTCCAGACTTCAAAATCATCAACCACAAAAATAGACCTAATATAAAATAAAGAGAAATTTTATTAGATTTCCTTCTATTAAGTAAGTAAAGTCCAAAAAGAGGTAAAATAGAAAATAGCAGATACATCAATTTCAAATCTTGAGTATAGAAAAATGCTATAATTACAATTGCAATTAAGTCGTCAATTACTGCCAATGCTACAATAAAAATCTTTAAAGAATTTGAAAAAGATTTACCAAATAAACACAACATACCATAAGCAAAAGCAATGTCAGTTGCTGTTGGAACAGCAAAAGCACGCAGATTTTCTTCATTACCATAATTAAAAATAGCAAATATTAATGCAGGAAAAACAACACCACCAACAGCTGCAATTGCAGGAAAAGCAAGTTTTTCTCTAGTAGATAGATGACCAATCAAAACTTCTTTTTTTAACTCTAGACCAATCAAAAAAAAGAATATCGCCATCAAAGCATCATTAATCCAATCTCTCAATGAAAGCTCTTTATAGAAGTTCATCAAGTTTATCTTTATTGGCAAAGATATATTGAAAAATTCAGAGTAAAAATTGTACCCATCTGAATTGGCAACAAACAAAGCTGCTGCCGTAGAAATGAATAATAATATTCCTGTTGCTGCTTCTAACTCAAAAAAATTTTTAATCGCTTTTTTAATCATTATAAGATTGTGATTTTAATATTTTTATTTTTTCCATTATAGAATTAATTCAAATCTTTGATAATTGAGTTTAAATTATGCAATCAATTTACCGTCTTTTCGCCACAAATTATGAACTTTTATCAGTATGATATTGTTAAATATCGTGATAATTTTTTTAGAACAAAAATAGAATGTTTTTTATATTTTAAAATCTTCACCCAAGTAAACTTTTCTTACTTTTTCATTATTGATAATTTCTTCTTTTGAACCATAAGTTAGAATCATTCCGTCATAAACAATATAAGCACGATCCACAATTGATAAAGTTTCGCGAACATTATGATCTGTAATTAAAACACCAATATTTTTGCTTGTAAGATGCGAAACCATCAATCTTATATCATTAACCGCAATTGGATCAACACCCGCAAAAGGTTCATCAAGTAAAATAAAAGATGGATTTGCAGCTAAAGCTCGAGCAATCTCAACTCTTCTTCTTTCTCCGCCTGATAAAGCAAGAGCATGAGATTTTCTGATATGTGTAATTGAAAACTCTTGCAACAACTCTTCTAGTCTTGCTTTTCTTTTGTTTTTATCTTTTTCAACAATTTCAAGAATTGAATAAATATTATCTTCAACATTCATGCCTCTAAAAATTGAAGCTTCTTGTGGTAAATAGCCAACTCCAAGTTGCGCACGCTGATACATTGGCATTGAAGTTATATCTAGTTGATCGATAAAAATATTTCCCATATCAGACTTTACAAGACCAACTATCATATAAAAACAAGTTGTTTTTCCAGCGCCGTTAGGACCAAGTAATCCAACTACTTCACCTTGTTTTATCTCGAAACTAATATCACGAATAACGGTTCTTTTTCCGTATTTTTTACTTAAATTTTTAGCACTTAAAGTTTTAATCATTTGATTTACTTGTTTGTCTTTGATCTTTCAAATCATTTCCGATAACTATCACAACTCTACTGTCACCACTTTTAGGATTTTCTTTTTTAACTATTTGATCTTTCTGACCAATAAAGTTGCCTTTTTTAGTTGTAATATCATAAATAAATTTATTACCACTTGCAACTGAAGTTCCATTATTAACAGTAACATTTTTTTCTAATATAAAAATATTATTCTTTGGGTCATAATATCCAAAATCTCCATTTGCAACATATTCTTCCGTAAATATCTTAACATTTCCAACTGCATCAATTCTTTTTATTGATGAATTTTCCATATTTGAGGAATCTTTATTTTT
>VHBV01000125.1 GCA_016882165.1 Candidatus Pelagibacterales bacterium | reverse complement strand
CAATTGAAATAATATAGAGATACTGAATCTTTAGCAATTCCAAGACCAATTCCAACTCCAAAAGCCTCTAAACTTGTTGCAAGAGACACTATTAGTATTTTGAAGAAGCCATGAAAATCACTTTTTTCTTCTTTTTTTTCCTTACAAAAAAGATCACTAAAACCTTCATAAGCCATATTTAAAGAAACAGCCATTAAAAGTGAAAAAGCAATCCAATGATCAAAAGCTTGGAATTTTTTTATCAAATAAGCCCCTGCAAAAGCACCAATTAAAGCAACCAAAGCTTCCGAAACTCCTGAAGTAAATGCAAACTTTATTGCATCTTTCTTAAGAAAAGGCCTTGTTCCCATTGCAATTGCAGCTGAAAAAGAATCTATACTTAATATTAGACCAATAAAAAAAATCTCAAAAAATTCTGACATAACTAACTATTAAAATTTTCATAAAAAAAGCTCCTTCAAAAAAATTGAAGGAGCTTTTTTTATTTTAGAATGTCGGGAGCCACCACCACGCAAACCCGGCGTGTGTATTCATATTCCTCCAAAGAAGTTTTTTATTCTGATACACTCCCGACGGCAGTTATTCTTTTTATAAATAAAAATTTGGCAAGTGAAATTTTTAGAAATTTTAAGTCACCAATTTATAAGAAGAAAAATTGATAACTATCTTAGAAATACTTGGTATAATATGGGACTGTTGAATCCCAATTCCAAAATTCTAAAAAAACATTTAAATTTCTCTAATTATTTCTTGAATAAATTATGTTTAAAGCTAGTATTTACATAGCTCTAGAGCTATTTTAATTTGTATCTTTTTAAGAATCTCAAGAATAAATCACATGCTTTATCAAATAGAAATGGTAACTTTAGATCAGTTGATTGATAAGAATCATAATTATCGCAAATTTAAAGAATTGTGGGATATGGAGCCAGTTAAGAAGGAATTGAAGAAGATTGAGGATGCTCTTGGTGCTGATTTTAAGGGATATGGAATTTTCAGATTATTTTTATGTTTATTGGTGCAGTTCATGGAGAATTTGAGTGATCGAGAGTTGGAGGAATATTTGAAGAGTAATTTGGCTTCAAAATGGTTTTGTGAATTTAGCTTAGTTGAATCAAATCCTAGTTAATCTTTATTCACTAAAATCAGAAACAAAATTGGCACTAATAAATTATCTAAGATTTTCAATATTTTGAAGGAGCAGTTAAAAACTAAAGGTTATATGAGTGAAGTTTTTACTTTTGTTGATGCATCTCATTTAATATCTAAAGCATCTTTATGGGAAGAGCGAGATAAGGCGATTAAGGAAAAATATGACAAACTTAATAATGAGATTTTACCAAAGTTTGCGAAGGATAAAGATGCTAATTTTGGTTGCAAGGGCGGTAATAAGTTCTGGTATGGCCTTAAGAAGCATATATCAGTTGATATGCAAAGCGGCATGATTAACAAGGTTGCTATTACGCCTGCCAGTTTTATTGATTCCAAGGGTATGAAACATGTAGTTCCTAGCTCTGGTGCTGTTTATGCTGATAAGGGCTATTGTGATAAAAATGCTAAATTGGCCACTGCCAAAAGAGGTATTCATTTAGCGGCGGTTAAAAAGAGTAATATGAAGGATAAAAACAAAGATCTTGATAAATTTTACACAAAACTTAGAGCTCCATATGAAAGAGTATTTTCTAAAATAATCATAGGCTACGCTATGTTGGAATAGCCAAGAACCAGTTACTGCCTTTATGGAATCTATTGCTCATAATTTAAAAAGAATGGTAGTTTTAAATGAACTTTATCCACCAAAAAAGACCTAAAACAAGGGATATTTGCGCCCAAAATCGCCAAATATCTCAAAATTACAAAGAAATTTCACAAAAATTCAAAAAATAATTAAAAAATCATCGGAATTTCTTTAGGAATTTACCAAAAATTTAGATGAATTAATTTTTTTATTAGAAATATTCGAATTCAACAGGCTCATCTAGTGTTTTGGCTAGATAATAATCTTGCTGTCTTAGTGATTTTTAATGAATTAGGGTTTGGATTTTTTTTAGAATCTTCTTTTTCACTTTCAAGCTGTTGCTTGAGTTGAATAATTTCTGCTCCTTGAGTTCTTGTAATTTCTTTTAAGTTATCAATCTCGCTTCTTTGGCTTTCTATCATTCCCCTCATCTCTTGCATCATTGTTAAAAGCTCTTGATTTGATGGTGGTTGTTTTTTTCTTTCTTCTTCAATTTTTTGTTGGCTCAGGTTAAAGATTGTCTTATTTTTAATCTCATCATTTTTGGCAATAACGCCTTCGATTGTTAAATCTTTAGGGTCTTTGTTTGTTGTAGAATTATTCTTGGTTTGCTCATTTACCCATTTACTAGCTTCACCATTTTTAATTGTTTCTAAGCAACTTTCGGCAAGGCTTTCTTTGTAGCTGTTAAAGTCATCTTTACCTATTGTGTGTTTTTTAATATAATTCTTAAATCCTGTTTTTGTGGGTTGTATTTGAGCTTTAGAATTAATTTGCACTATTTCTGTTAAAGCAACTTTTCTACCAATTTTTTCGGCAAAAATTACTGCTTCTTGCAAAGATGAATTGGGTAAAATATCGCTTAAATTTTGATAACGATCTTCTCTTCTTTGCCCTGCTTTATATCCAACTGCAGAGGTTAAAACCATGCCAGCAATATTTGCACCTGGTAAATCACCAACTAAGCCTGAAACAATTCCCAAGGCTTGAGTCATTTTTCCGGTAGTTGCTTGAATTTTTCCACTTTGAAGAACGGTGGCAGACACAAAATGGTCGTTGAACTTTTTTTCAATTGCCAAAGCAACTTCTTTTACTTTTTCATCTTGTTTTGCTAGATGTTTTTGTTCGACATAATCTTTAAACTCAGGTTCAAGTTTTGCAGTTCGTGCCGCAACTGAACTGGGATTATTGAAAGCGTTATTATATTTAGCTTCTAAAGCTTCTTGAGCTTCGTTTTTAATTTTAACAAGTTCTTTTTTACCTTCCTCAATTTCTTTGAAAATTGCTTTAAAATCTGTGTTTGCTAAGTCTTCAAGTTTGAAGTCATCAATTTGGTTTAATTTATTTATTTTGTTAGCATTAAGGTTTAGTGAGCTCAAATATTGTTTAGCATTATCATCTAGCGAAGCAATTTCGTTTCTAACTTGTTGGGGTAATTTCTCTAATTCTGCTAAATCTAAAATAGCAAGAGTGCTTAGTTTTTTACTAAATTGTTCGTTAAATTGATTAATACTTTTTGTTGCCTCTTGTAGCTGAGATTGTGAATTAGTTAATGATTGCGACAGTAATTGCGATTCTGTAATCGACTTAAATACCAATTTTTCTAACTCTTGATAAGCTTTAAGAGAAACCAAACCATTTAGTCTTTGATTTGTTAAATCATTCATCAAATCAATTTGTGCAGTAATTATTGCTAATTGTTCGTTAATTGCTTGTTGTCTATCTTCATCAGCTTGATTAGCCGCAATTTCTTCAGCTGAAATTTTTCCAGTCTTTTTTGCTTCTGCTTCAAGTTTATTATTTAACTGATTTTGCTCTTGCTCTAATTTAACTTGAACTTCTTCTAATTGAGCAATTTTTTGCCTCATTTCAGCAAGTTCTGTTTCTTGTGCTGGTGGTGAAGCTAAAGTTTTATTGGTTTCTACAAGTTTTTTATTTCTATTTAGAATTGATTTGATAGTGGCGAGGCTTTCGGCTCCTAGGTCTGTGATGTTGTTATGCCCAAGATCAAGACTTGTTAGAGTATTATTTTTTTCAAGTGCGGTGGCAATTTTTTCGGCTCCTAGGGCTGTGATGTTGTTACCAC
>VHBV01000124.1 GCA_016882165.1 Candidatus Pelagibacterales bacterium | reverse complement strand
GTTGAATGATGAAACGTTTAAAGATTTTAAAGAAAAAATTACTAAAGAATTTTCCAACCAAATAAATAGAAAAGATATAACGGCCAAATTTGAAATTTACGATAAAAACCACTTTTTAAAAACACTAGAATTCTACAATAAAAATGGAGTTAATTTAAAGGATGAAGGAAGTGGAATTCAAAATTCTTTTATAATAGCCACTTTAAGGTCTTTATCAAAAATAAAAGGTAATAATCAAAACCCAATTTTTATTGATGAGCCTGAGCTATATTTACATCCTCAAGCAAAAAAGGCACTATTTAGAACATTTGAAGATTTGTCAAAACAAGGTATTCAAATTTTTTATATTACTCATTCATCAGAGTTTCTCTCATACGAAAATCCTGAAAATATTCATTTATTTAAAAACGGAAATGAAGTAGAGGTTTTTCAAGGTGATGAAAATTGTAAAATGGAAAATTCTTTAATGGAAAAAATTGAACTGAATAATGCTTTTTTTGCTGAAAACTTGATTGTTGTTGAGGGAAAAAGTGATAAGAAAGTTATTACAGAAATCATTAAACGAAACAACAATAACAATATTCCTGAAGATTTTGATATAACAATTATTGATTGTTCTGGAAAGGAAGAGCTTCCAAAGATATTCGATTTATACAAAAAATTTAACAAAAAAATCTTTTTCCTACTTGATCACGATATAAGGAATGCTCAGCCTTCTTTACATAATCAGCTTTTTAATAGAATGAATGAAAAGATCGATTTTAAAGACATTTTTCCATGCTATCATTGCTCTAAAGGCGAAGATAAAACTATCCAAGGGAAATTTTATGCCAAAAAGATAAATGAATTTCATAAATATTTTATTTTCAAGGATGCCATAGAAACATTCTTTGGTTATGATTATAAAAATGACAAAGATAGATTTGGGAAGGAGGAAATTTTTAAAGATGTGTTTTATACAGATAAAAGAGATTTGTGTGACAAGATCTACAATGAATTAGAAAACTTTTTTAGTTTTGAGAACTGCGAAGGAAATAGTAAAACAAGTATTGAAGATCAAGATAGTAAACATAGAGGAGATGAACCTGAAGAAGATAAAATACCATTTTAATTTAGGATAATTTCTTTTAACTTCCTGCTGCTAAGCAAGGATTGAAGGCTCCAACTTCCCAAATTCCGAAAGCTCCGCATTTTTTTGTTGGTTTTGCAACTGATGCAGTGTAGCCAGCTGGACAAACTCCAAGAGCAGGACCGCTTGCAGCAGCAACTTTTCCATAAGAAGTTGCACTCCATGTCATAGTTGTAGCGCCATAAGTTACGTCATTATTATTGGTTGCATCACTTTTACATGGAATTGTTTCAAATGCTTTAGAATCACTTACTAAAGCATTTCTTGTTTTGTAAAAAACTATATCATCAAAACTTTCACTGACTTCAGCAGAAGAGTATAAAGTTCCATCAAAAATTGCTGAATTTGAAGTTGAAACAGTAATGTCATTATAGGCTTCATAAGAATCACTTGAAACAGCGTTTTGACTTGAAGAATTAGCATTAAAAGCACCATATTTGTTATAGCCATAACTTATAACTGCAAATATTGCATTGGTAAGAATTGTTTTATCTGCGGTTCCAGAAATTTCTTTCATAGTAATTAAAGAAGAATCAGAACTTGTTCCAAAAGAATTGGTATCACTATATGGATCAGAGCTTGCAGCAGTATAATGTTTATGAACTATATATCCAAACTTACTACCATAACCATCTTCAGCAAATTCATTAGGTAAGTTTAAATCTTTAACTGGAATCATTCCATAAACCAAGTTTGTAGAAGTTGTTGAAGAATAAGTGCCGGCAACATCGCAAACTCCAGCTGTAGAAACATCATCTCCATAACCAGTTCCACTTGTTTTACTATCAGTTATTGGAGCGGGGCATGGCAATCTTTTATTAAGTAAAAGATAATTTTGTAAAGCTTTGTATATTGTATCAATTCTTTGATTAGTTAAAGAAACCTTATTTTTGTTAATTAAATTAACAGAGGCCATCAAACCTCCAGTAAGAAGTGTAGCAATTACAACAATTACAATTGAAAGCTCAATTAAAGTATAACCACTTTTTTTGATGTTTATTAAATTTGGCATATTTTTTTCTTTTTAAAATCGAAATTAACTTTTTTAAGCATCTAAATAATTGGTACTTTATGGAGTTGGTTGATAATAAATTATAACTACACCATTTCCTCCTTTACTACCTTTACCATATCTTGCACCTCCACCACCTCCTCCAAGTCCGTTGGTTCCGGCAACTCCATTTGGTAAACCAATTTTTCCACCCTGACCACCACCATCAGTAGCTGTAGCATTGAAATATGAATTAGTTCCACCTCCTCCACCTCCTCCATAATCAAAACCTGTAAGAGCCACAGTAGTTCCAGCTGCACCATATCCAAGATTGCCATCAGATGTTGAAGTAGTTGGAGTTAATCCAGAATTTGCAGTACTTCCTCCTCCACCTCCAGAATTTAATCCACCAACAACAGAGCCACCACCGCTTTGAGTTCCACTTCCACCACTAGCACCAGCAGAAGCGCAATATCCAGCACCTCCTCCAGCAGCATTAGTTACAGAAGAAGAAGCAACACACGAATCGGCATAACTTGCACCTCCTCCCATTCCACCAACAGCTTCTAAATTTATTGCACCACTTAAACTTGAATTTCCACCTTGCAAACCACTTCCAACATAAGGCAAACCACCTTTTCCAACAGTTACAGAAACTGTTTGTCCAGAAGTAAGATTATATGTATCAGAATTATATATAACTTGTCCTCCAGCCCCTCCACCAGCACCATATCCTGAAGAAGAATATCCTCCAGCTCCTCCACCAGCAACCATCAGCAACTTAACTGAAACGTTGTCACTACATACAAAAGTACTATTTTCTGAAAAAATATGTAAAATATCAGCCCCAGAAATTATAATATCACCACCTGTACAAACTCCACTTGGAGCAGTTAAACAAGGTTTTATAGCTCCCTCTTCCCAAATTCCAAAAGCACCACATTTTTTGATTGGCTTAGCAATAGAATAAGTAAAACCAGCAGGACAAGAGTTTGTCGATTCAACAGTTCTTCCATAAGCAGTATTTGGCCAAGTCATAACTGTACCATTATAAGTTACATCATTACTGTTTAGTGCTCCAGAAGTGCAAATAACCGAATCAAGAGCATTAAAATCTTTTACTATATCATTTCTAGTTTTGTAAAAAACAATATCGTCAAAAGCGTCACTATTTCCATATTTACTATAAAAAATATTATCAAAAGTTGCTTCTCTTGGGTTTGAAGAATTATTAAATGCCGATGGATGGTTTTCTAGTTCATAAGAATCACTAGCAGAATTGTTTGCGCTTGAAGAATTTGGTAAAAATCCTCCTTTTTTATTTGCACCATGACTTATAACAACAAAAATTGCATCATAAGTAAGATCGCTTACTACACTTCCATTAGATTCTTTTATCGTTATTACATCGTTTGGAGTTGCAACTCCAAAAGTTGCAATATTTGAATAAGGATAAACTGAATCAGCAGTAAAATTTTTATCAATAACATAAGAAAATCTATTACCAAAACCATCTTCTGCCATTTCATTGCTTAAACCCAAATCTTTTACTGGAACCATTCCATAGACTAAATTTGAGTTTGATGTAGATCTATAAACTCCTTCAACTCCTGTATCTGCACAAGTTCCATAACTTGTTGAAGCAACACCATAATTTACAGAAACCGATTTTTTATCAGTAACTGCAGCTGGACAAGGCAGCTTTTT
>VHBV01000123.1 GCA_016882165.1 Candidatus Pelagibacterales bacterium | reverse complement strand
TAAGTAAAAATGAACTTGAAGCAAGAATAAGAGCAATCTCAAGCGCAAACAAAGAAAATTCTTCTGAAGAATTAAATAGTTATGAAATTTTAAGTAAACTTAACAAAAGAAATGAAGAAAACATTGTTGAAGAAGAAATTGCTGAAGTGATTGAAAATAATAACATCGAAGTAGAACAAGAAACTTTAGAAGTTGTAGAAGAAGTTATTGAAAATGTTGTTGAGGTAATAGAATCAAAAGAAGAAAATGAAGAAGAATTAGAACCTGTAATTGAACAAAAAGAAGAAAACGAAAAACAAGAAGTCAAAAAAAAGGTTTCTTCAGAATTTCTATTAGACGGCTTTGATGTTCGTAACAAAATTAAACAAAGTGTTGCAATAACAAATCGTCAAAAAGAAGAAAGAGATAAAATTGTTGAAGCAAGAAAAAAGCAAGAACAAGAAAAAGCTGAAAAAGAAAAAATAGAGAAAGAAAAGAAAATAAAAAATAAAAAACATCATACTCCAAGTAGTACTTTCGAAAGCGAAGATTCTTTTGTAAAAAAAGGCAAACCTTCTTACAAAGATGAAAAAGTTAACACACGTAAATTTACCTACATTATTGGTGGAGATGATGATTCAGAAGAATTTGGTAGAAGAAGAAAAAAACCTAAAAAACATAGTATCGAAGATAACTCACAGAAAGAGTATAAAAAAATTTCTAGAGAAGTTATTCTACCAGATTTAATTTCAGTTGCAGATCTTTCGGATCGTATGTCAGAAAAAGCTGGAGACCTAGTAAAAAAGCTTTTCACAATGGGCATGGTTGCAACATCCAATCAAGTAATTGATGCCGATACTGCAGAACTTCTGGTTGTTGAATTCGGTCATACAGCAAGACGTGTTTCCCACTCTGATGTTGAAAACGCGTTAGAAGAAGATGATCCAACAATTGAAAAGCTTCCAAGAGCTCCAATTGTAACTATTATGGGTCACGTTGACCATGGTAAAACTTCACTTCTTGATGCAATTCGTGAAACCGATATCGTCAGCGGAGAACATGGAGGTATTACTCAACATATTGGTGCTTCAAGAATTAAAACCAAATGTGGTAAATACATAACTTTCCTTGATACTCCTGGTCACGAAGCATTTACTGAAATGCGTTCTCGTGGTGCTAACGTTACTGACATTGTAATTTTGGTTGTAGCAGCAGATGATGGAGTTAAAGCTCAAACAATTGAAGCTATTAATCACGCTAAAGCAGCAAACGTTCCAATTATTGTTGCTGTTAATAAAATTGATAAACCTGACGCTGATCCAACAAGAGTAAAGAATGAACTTCTTTCATACGAAATTGTATCTGAAGATTTGGGTGGCGATGTAATGTTTATAGAAGTTTCTGCTAAAAACAAAATTAACTTAGAAAAACTTGAAGAAGCAATATTACTACAATCAGAAATTCTGGAACTTAAAGCTCCATACGAAGGAAAATCAAGTGGTGTAATTATAGAATCAAGAATTGATCCTGCAAAAGGTGTTGTTGCTACTCTTTTAGTTCAGAAAGGAACCTTAGATGTTTCTGACCTTATTGTTGTTGGAACTTCTTATGGTAAAATAAGAAAAATGTCGGATGACCATGGCAAAAATATAAAAATTGCTACACCTTCCATGCCAGTTGAAGTACTTGGCTTAGATAGTGCTCCAAATGCTGGTGATAAATTTGTTGAAGTTTCTGAAGAAAGACAAGCTCGAGAAATTATTTCTTATCGTTCCAGAAAAGAAAAGAATGAGAAAGCTATGAAAAACTCTGCTAAAAGCTTTTCTGATATTTTCAAAGAATCTGGAAAAGGTACCTTAAAATATTTGAATGTTATTGTGAAAGCAGATGTACATGGTTCTGTCGAAGCTTTACAAGGAAGTATTGTAAAATTAAATAATGAAGAAGTTGCAATCAAAGTTATACACTCTGCAACCGGTGGAATCAGCGAAACTGATATCAGCTTAGCAGCAGTTTCCAACGCAATCATTATTGGATTCAACGTGCGCGCTAACGTTTCAGCGAAGGAAATGGCTCGTCTAAAAAATATTGATATCCGATACTATTCAATTATTTATAACGTAGTTGATGACCTGAAACTTCTTCTTTCAGGGATGCTTGAGCCAACCAAAAATGAAGAATACTTGGGACAGGCAGAAATTAGACAAGTATTTAAGGTTTCTGGTGCTGGAAAAGTTGGCGGATCTTTCGTAACTGATGGTATGATTAAAAGAAATGCTAAAGTTAGATTACTACGAGATAACGTCGTTATTTATGATGGAGTATTAAAAACTCTAAAAAGATTTAAAGAAGACGTTAAAGAAGTTAAAAGCGGATTTGAGTGCGGTATTGCATTTGAAAATTACGAAGATATCAAAGAAGGTGATTCAATTGAATGCTACGAAATAGTGGAACAAAAACGCTCATTGTAACTAATTTATTGAAAAGAAAAATATGACTACAGAAAAATATGCTATTTCCTCCAGAATTATACACTGGTTAATGGCTTTGCTAATTATATTTCTTCTTGGACTTGGATTTTATATGGAGGAGTTTCTAAGCAAAGAAGCTACCAACCGTATGGAAATCTATAATTTGCACAAATCTTTTGGTGTTATTGCCTTAATTTTTATTTTTGTAAGAATAATCAACCGTCTATTCAAAAAAGCACCTGCTCTACCAAGTTCAATGCCAAAATTCGAAAAAATTTTTGCTCATCTAGGTCATGCTTCGCTTTACTTATTGATGATTGTAATGCCACTTTCAGGCTACTTGATGTCAAATTCTTTTGGATATCCGGTTAATTTATTTGGAATTGAACTACCAAAAATAGCTGAAACAAATTTTGAATTAGGAAAAATTTTTGGAGAAATTCACGGTCTTGCAGCATACTTAATAGCAGCAATCATCTCTCTTCATATTTTAGCAGTTGTAAAACATCGCTTTTTTGATAAAGAAGAAAATGATGTTCTTAAAAGAATGATTTAACTCTTAATATGTTAAAAAATCGTATAATTCCTTGTCTTGACGTCAAAGATGGTAGAGTTGTAAAAGGAGTCAATTTTGAAAACTTAATTGATGCTGGAGATCCTGTAGCACAAGCAAAATTTTACTATGAAGAAGGGGCTGATGAATTGTGTTTTCTTGATATAACTGCATCAAGTGAAAATCGTTCGGCAATATTTGAAACTGTAAAAAAAGTAGCGAAAGTTTGCTTTATTCCGCTAACAGTTGGCGGTGGTATTAAAACAATAGATGACTTTTCAAAATTACTTTTAAGCGGCGCGGATAAAGTTTCTATCAACAGTGCTGCAATTAAAAATCCACAACTAATATCTCAAGCTTCTCAAAAATTTGGTTCACAATGCGTAATTGTTGCAATTGATGCCAAAAAGAACTCTTCTGGAAATTATGAAATTTTTACTCATGGCGGTAAAAATCCAACTGGAATTGATGCAATCAATTGGGCTCAAAAAGCTGAGGAGCTTGGTGCTGGAGAACTTCTTGTCACATCAATGGATAAGGATGGAACAAAATCTGGTTACGATATAGAGTTGATAAAACAAATAACAGATAAAACAAAAATTCCTGTTATTGCTTCTGGAGGAGTTGGAAATCTACAACATTTATGTGATGGAATTAAAGCTGGTGCCAATGCTGCTCTTGCTGCTTCAATTTTTCACTTCAAAGAATTTACAATTCAACAAGCCAAAGAATTTCTTGAAAAAGAGAAAATTGCCATTAGAAAAACCAAGACTCACCTTAACTAATTTACAGTAGATTTAAGAGTAATTTTCCGAAAACTTACCTCAGTCAACAGTTATAAATTGATAAATAGTAAAGTATAT
>VHBV01000122.1 GCA_016882165.1 Candidatus Pelagibacterales bacterium | reverse complement strand
TCGTCCTGTAAATTCTTTTCATCCATTTATTGCTACTAAATTTCCAAATATGGATGTTGTTATTATCCGTGAAAATGAAGAAGACCTTTATGCTGGAATTGAATATCGTCAAACTCAAGAAACTTATGAGTGCTTAAAACTTGTAACACGTCAAGGATGTGAAAAAATAATTCGTTATGCATTTGAGTATGCAATTGCAAATAATAGAAAAAAAGTAAGCTGCTTTTCTAAAGACAATATTATGAAAATGACTGATGGAATTTTTCATAAAGTTTTTGATGAAATTGCCAAAGAATATCCACAAATTCAAAATGATCACTATATAATTGACATTGGAACAGCTCGCTTAGCAGCAAAACCAGAAATTTTTGACGTTATTGTAACAATGAATCTTTATGGAGATATAATTTCTGACGTTGTAGCGGAAATTTCAGGTTCTGTTGGTCTTGCTGGTTCTGCAAATATTGGCGAAGATTATGCAATGTTTGAAGCAATTCATGGATCTGCTCCAGATATAGCTGGGAAAGATATTGCAAACCCAACTGGTCTAATTAACGCAGCTGTAATGATGTTAATTCATATTGGACAAAGTGACATAGCTTGTAAAGTTAGGAATGCTCTTTACAAAACAATTGAAGATGGAATTCATACAAGCGACATATACAATGAAAAAACATCAAAGAAAAAAGTTGGAACTGCAGAATTTACAAAAGAAGTGTTAGCAAGACTGGGTCAAAAACCTTCTCAACTTCCTCAAGCAGATTTTGCAAATAGTGAAAAACCACAAGAACAAAATAAAAATAAGTTCAAAACTGAGCAAAAAATTGAACAAAAAACTTTAATTGGTTTTGACCTTTTTATTGAGTGGAATAAGTCTTTTGAGGATTTAATTGCAATTCTAAATACAATGGAAAGCGACAAACTAGAAGTAAAAACTATAAGCGCTAAAGGTTTGCTATTATGGCCCCTAATTGATAAACATATGATGCCAAACTATGTTGGTGGTCAAACAATTTTGCGTTTTGTTGGAAAAGGCATAACAGGTAAATCAAGCAATCAAATTATTGATTCAAATAAATCAATTTCTTATTCTGACATTGTTGGAATGTTAAATAATTTGATAACTCAAAATATTGATTTTATTAAATATGAAGGTCTTTACCTTTTTGATGGTAAAGCTGGCTATACTTCAACTCAAGGTGAGTAAAAAACCTTAAAAATAAACAATGAATCAGAGAAATATTAATTACGATAAATTACTTGAAATTGCTGCCCAAACAGTCTCAAGCAGCCAGTTTTACTGGCAATCACTTTCCCTGATTTTTTGTTTTATCATATCTTATGTTTTTTATCGAGTAACTAAAAGAGCATTACTTCCCAAATTAACTAGAACAACTTTAAGAAAAAATGTTGAACTAAATCGTCTTGTAACAAAATACATAAATACGCTGCTTTACCCTTTACTGTCAGTAATTTTCATTTCAATTGGATTATCAATTTACGCACAATTTTTTGATGAAACTATTTTATTCTCTACAACATTAAAATTAGTAGCCCTATTCCTATTTTTGCGTTTCTTAAGAGTATCTTCAGATAATAAATTTATAACTAATACAGCTGGTTTTTTTCTTGCTCCAGCTTTAGTTCTAGACACTTTTGGTCTTCTTGACTCAACAATAACTTATCTTGATCACTATGCTTTAAAAATAGGATTAGTAAGAATATCAATTTACCTTATTATAAAAACTTTTGTTGTTATTTTAATTCTGTTTTGGGCATCAAACTTAATTGTCAGAAAAAGTAAGTTATATATCGAGAATAACAGTAACATAAAGTCTAGTACTAAAGGCATAATTGCAAAAATTATTGATATCTTCATTTACTCTGCAGTTGCAATTATTTCGCTAAAAACCTTGGGTGTTGACATGACAACTTTTGCTGTTTTGGGAGGTGCAATTGGTGTTGGTATTGGTTTTGGTCTTCAAAAAATTGCTTCAAATTTTATCAGTGGAATTATTCTTCTTTTTGAAAGATCGATTGAAATTGGTGATTGGGTAGAAATTGACAATGGAAACATTTTGGGAGTAGTTAAACATTTCAGTGGTCGCTACACTTTAATTGAATGCTTTGACGGCAAAGAAATTATGGTTCCAAATGAAGACTTTATCATTAATAAAGTAACTAATTTAACTTATTCTAATAACCGAGCTAGAATAGAAGTTAATATTGGCGTTGGTTATTCTTCAGACTTAATAAAAGTAAAAGAAATTATGATGCTTTGTGCTCATGAACACCCAAGAACATTAAGTTATCCTGAAGTTGAATGCTATGTTACCAATTTTGGCGAATATGATATAAAATTTACTTTATATTTTTGGGTAAGCGATGTCACAGCTGGTAGAATGTCAGCAAAAAGCGAAGTTATGATGAATATTTGGAAAAAGTTCAAAGAAAATGACATTAAGATTTCTCTACCTCAAAGAGAGATGAAAATTATTAATGATAATGATTTTTCAGAAATAAAATGAAGCTATTACTTGATCACCAAATTTTCTCTTCTCAAAATGTTGGAGGAATATCACGTTATTTTTGCAACTTGATTTCTGAATATAAAGCAATTGATCCTTCAATATCAATTTCACTGCCAATTTCTTATCACAAAAACCAACATCTAACCGACATTAAACATTTGATAAAAGACAACAATCTTAGTCAAAAGAGAGGTTTCCAGTTATTTAGAAATTATCAAAAAGAAAATGATGAATCTATTAAGAAAACTTTAGAAGCAAAAGACTATGACGTATTTCATGCAACTTATTACGACAAAAACCTGCTAAAATATATCGCAAACAAACCATTAGTTATCACAATTCATGATATGATTCATGAACTTTATCCAGAATTCTTTTCTCTTAAAGATAATACAGCAAATCATAAGAGAGAATTAGCTCTTCGAGCGGATAAAATCATCACAGTATCCGAAAATACCAAAAAAGATTTACTGAGATTTATTAAATTGGACGAGAAGAAAATTGAAGTTGTTCCTCTAGCAAGCTCATTCAAAGCAACAAAAACATCTAATAATCAAAACGATACCCACAAATATCTGCTTTTTGTCGGAAATAGATCAATTTACAAAAACTTCTATTTTATGGTAAGTTCAATTGCAGATCTTTTAAGACAAAATTATAATCTACACCTAATATGTTTTGGTCATGAATTTAGTAAAAAAGAATTAGCATTCTTAGAAAATCTTAAAATTAAGGAAAAAGTAAAAACAAACGGTAAAACTGATGCTGAATTAGTTAAACTATACCAAAACGCTTTGGCTTTTATTATGCCTTCATATTACGAAGGATTTGGCATTCCAACATTAGAAGCAATGTCTTGTGGTTGTCCAGTTCTTGCGGCAAATAAATCTTCAATTCCAGAAGTAGCCTCAGATGCAGCACTATATTTTGATCCTAAAGATGCTCAATCTATAAGAAGCTCTGTAGAAAAAATATTATCAGACAACCAATTAAGAGAATCTCTAATCAAAAAAGGCTATCAAAGAAATGATTTGTTTTCTTGGAACAAAACAGCCGAAAAAACCATGAAAATTTATAATTCACTGATCTAAAAATAATTAACAATCACCTTCTTTTGTTTCAACAGAGCTGATAAAACAAAAATTACATATACCAAATCTAATATCTATACTCCCATTAAAGTGCTCTCCAAACATTTTGTAAAATCCTCAAATTTATCTCTAGTTTTCTTCACCAAATTTTTTACATGACCCCATTTTTGTTCAATCGTAGTGAAGTCGGGAGAATATGGCGGAAGGTAGAGAAGCCTGCATTTTGTTTATAATGACCCCCAAAATCTGGACCAAATTTCCATTTTATTATAGGACGAAATTTATGGATTTTATTCATAAATTTTTTCATTATTAATAAAAATAAATTTGGTTAAAG
>VHBV01000121.1 GCA_016882165.1 Candidatus Pelagibacterales bacterium | reverse complement strand
CAGACAATAAAAAAACATCTATTAACTGCGGTTTTCCCAAAGTTAAAGTTCCAGTTTTATCAAAAACCACAACATCAATATCTTTTAATTTTTCTAACGCCTCGCCTGACTTAACTAATAATCCTTTCTTAATAAAATTAGAAATCGCAATTGTTTGAACAATAGGAACCGCTAGAGCCAAAGCACAAGGACAAGTAATAATCAAAACAGCAGTTGCTTTCATTAAAGCGCTTTCCCAATTAGCTTCAAGACCAAAAAACCACCAAATAAAAGTTAGAAAAGCAATTAAATGCACTATAGGAGTGTAAAACTTAGCTAATCTATCCGCTAAACGAATATAGTGATTTTTTGTTTCTTCAACTTCTAAACTTAAACTTACAATCTGTGCTAATAAACTTTTATCAGCATTTTTGTTAACTTTAATTTTAACTGGGTTTTCTAAGTTTATCATTCCTGAATAAACTTCAGAATTAACCACAACTTTTTTAGGAATAGTTTCACCATTAATTAACGAAGCATCAACTTCACTTTCACCATCAATTACAAAACCATCTGCAACAATTTTCTCACCACTACTGACAATAAGAACCATACCTTCTTTAATTTCCTTACTTGGTATAATTTTTGTTTTTCCATCAATTTCAATTTTTCCAAAACCCGCAGCTAAAAGACTAAATTCTGATGCCACGCCAAAAGCTTTTTTACGAGCTTTTAGATCTAAATATCGACCAATTAACAAGAAAAAAATCAGCATTATTGCCGAATCAAAATAGACATATTCTTGTTTACGGAAACTTTCTAAAAGACTTACAATTGAAGCTAAAAAGATGGCAATAGAAATTGCCAAATCCATGTTGGGATAGCCAGCTTTTGTTGATTTATAAGCTGATAAAAAGAAGGGACGAGAAGAGTAAATAATTATTGGTAAAGCTAAAAGTGCTGAAAAGAAGTGAAGCAAATCTCTGGTATTAGCGCCCAAAGTTGCACTGCTTGTAATCCATAAAACAATTGAAAATAACATTACATTTCCTGCACCAAAACCAGCAACTGCTAAAGCTTTCAAAATTGAATCATCATATTTTTTATTTTCAGCATCAATAATTTCAGCATCAAAAGGCAAAAGCTTATAGCCAATTTTATTAATAATTGAAACTATTTCATTTCCCTGCTCTTTACTTCCTTTCCACTCTAAAAATAATGTTTTTCTTGATAAATTTATTCTTGCTTTAACTACGCTTTCTTGTTTTTTTAGAATATTCTCAATCAGCCAAACACAAGCTGCACAATGAATTCCCTGAACCATCAAAGATACAGAATAATTACCGTTTTTTTCTAAATTAACAAACTCATCGATTAAAATTTTATCATCTTCTTCTGGTTTAATTTTGCGAATCTTTGGATCAATTTGGCGTAAGTTATAGTAGTTTTTAAAACCAAATTTATTGATTATCTGATAAGCAGCCTCACAACCCAAGCAACAAAATTGATCATCAACTTTCAAAACATCATTTCCGCAATGAAGACAAGATTTTATCATTGCACCACATATCTTTTTGATTCAACAAAACTGTTTTGATCTAAAGCAGCAGTAACAATAAAATCCCATTGACCTTTTAGCGGAAAATCAATGTCTGCAATATATTGATTACCGTCAACTTTCATCTCTTTGTTAAAATCAAATCCTTCTTGGGCTGGCCTTCTTAACTCAACAGTAACTTTTGCATCTGCAATATTTCTTAAATTTTCGTCAAGTAATTCAAATGTTAAAATACCACTCTTATTACCCTTATTATCAAAAAAAACTTTAGCTTTCCAACCCAAACTTTGTTGTTTTTTTTGGGCATCTAAAACTTCATTATATTTTAAACCTCTTTGATAAGAATCTTCTATTACAACTCCGCGCCAAGTTTTTTTTGAAATATAGATATAAAAAATATCAACCGCAAAAACCACGGCAAAAAACGCAAAGAAAAAATATGGGATTTTCGATTTTTTTACTTTATTTTGTTCCATAATTAGTAAATAGTTTTATCAATTCTTTTTTCTAGGAAAAACCTATACTAAAACTTAGTGTATTCTCTTCAAACAAAATTTTAAATCTGCTAAAATTTTTTTAAAATCAGCTTCAGCAATTTCTCTCTTTGCAATTACAACATAATCAAATTGTGTTTTTGCATATTGAGGAAATAAATTTCTGACAGCTTCACGCAATCTTCTTTTTGCTAAATTTCTTATAACCGCATTGCCCACTGTTTTGCTTACAGTATATCCAACGCGACAAAATTCTTTAGCATTTTTGCCTTGTTCTTGGTTATAAGAATAAAATAATGGAGTAGTTGTTGAAAGGAGAAGAATGGTTTTTGCGTGAAATTTTTTATTTTCTTTGCTGATTTTCTTAAATTCGTTTGATTTTTGAATTGTAAGAATTTTTAGATTCATCACGATTTTGCCCTGATTTTTTGGATTGTGGGCCTGTTGTAAGTTTTTAGTAGAATTAGATTTTTCAGTCTCTAATTATTTTTTCATGTATTTTGTGCCTTTTTTTAAGTAAAGGCACAAAATTCTAAGAATTTATACAGTTAGAGATGCGCGACCTTTAGCTCTTCTGCGCGCCAAAACTTTTCTGCCGCCAACAGTTGCCATTCTTGATCTAAAACCGTGTCTTCTTTTACGCACCAATTTGCTTGGCTGCCAAGTTCTTTTCATATTTTACCTAATTTGCTTGATTTAATTCAAAATCCGTAAAGAAGCTGCTTAGCTTGTTTTATAAATGAATTTATAAATAACTTTAAAATTAACAGACAACCTACCCTAAAATGAAGGGCGAAAAATTTATCTATATTAACTTTTAAATGCAAGAAAGTTTTTTTATGAATAATATTTGACAGGTATGATGACCCCCAAAATCTGGACCTGTCCTAGCCCCCGAAATCACCGCCACTTCGGTGGAGACTTTTTAACTTTTAACCAGCAATTTTTTCAACAATAATTTTTAATAAATTTAGTAAATATTTTGAGGCAAAAAGTTTACAATAAACTAGCCCTAAAATTGGGGTGCATTTCTTTTGCTGGCGCGTGATCCAGTCTTGTTGGTTAATTGCATCCTTAGTGGTTTGTGTAAAAACTTGCGGGTTAAAAATCGGCAATAAAACAGCCGTTAGGATTAGCGTTTTGAAGCTAGATTTTATTTAAACACTCTTTGTCATTCAAATTTTATGTTAAAAAAGCAAAAAACCCTTGCCGTTGAGAGCGAGGGTTTTTGTTAATAATATCGTTTAGAATCTGTAAGCTAAACCAAGTTTAACCACATCAACATTGGTTTTAGCACTTATTTGTCCGCCAGCAATTGTTGCAGTTCCAGAAGTAATTTTAAGATTTTGATATTTGTTATATTCCAAATTCATCACCCAGTTTTTAACTGGTTCATAAGAAAAACCAAAACCAATAAATGCCGCCGACTTACTGTTAGATTTTTTGGCATTAACCACGCTAGATCCATCAGAATCAGCAGTTTTTATATCGTAGTAAAATTGCGAAATTCCAACTGGAACATAAACAGCAAATTGGTCGTTAATATCGTAACCAAGATTTGCTCTCAAGCTAAGCGAACTTTTTAAGTTTGTTTTTTGTGAAAAGTAGTTGTCACTTGTACTAGCGAAGCCAGATTTTATCTCATTATTCAAGAATTCATAAGAAATTCCTGGGGCAACAAAAAAGTTATTGAAGTTGAAAGCATATCTATAGTTCAAGCCAACTCCATAAGCTGAATCTTTTTTGCTATGATTATAATAAGGTTCAGCACTACCGCTGTTGTCGCTAGCAAGAGTTGAAGTGCTTTTTACTTTTGCGGTGCTTCTTAACACATCAATCCCGACATAATTTCCTTCGGTTTTAGCGTAAGATGAAGTAGATAATAATGATCCTGCAATTGCAATTAATGATAATGTTTTTTTCATAAGTTTATACTGCTCCCCATTA
>VHBV01000120.1 GCA_016882165.1 Candidatus Pelagibacterales bacterium | reverse complement strand
TTTAATAAAAAAAGAATTACCTGCGCTAATTAATAATCAATATTTTGCAGAGATTAAAAATCGCAATCAAAGCATTTTATCGCAATTTGAACTTGGTTCACCAAGCAAATCAACAGAAGCATCATCTGTTACTCAATTGACTGCTTCACAAGAAAGAGCGGGTTCTGAACGATAATAACAACTAAAATATTGAGAAAAACACTCTAAGATTTTTCTAAATTCGCTCCGCTCATCAAGAAAAATTACAAAAATTGTCGAACACAGGTTCTAACCTTCCTAGAGAAATTTACAAAGAGTTTTAAATGTTCAGAAAGCTGTTCTAAGAAAAGAAAAACAACAGTGGCTGGGACGGAAGGATTCGAACCTACGCATGACGGGATCAAAACCCGTTGCCTTACCACTTGGCTACGTCCCAATATTTTTGAAAAATGCAGATAAAACAAAAAGAAGGGCGCAGTTTTTAGAGAAGTTTTTTGCTTAAGTCAAGTTGGTTTTTATTAGCGAATAAAAACAAAATTTTTCTTATCTGACATTTCTTTTGAAAAAGAATAACCATCACAATCAAATTCCTTCAGCTTAACAATAGATTTAATATGATTCTTAACAATAAAATTAACCATTAAGCCGCGAGCTTTTTTAGCATTAATTCCTATAATCTTATAAGATCCATTCTTCTTTTCTTTAAAAACTATATTAATAATTTTAGCTTCAATTTTATTTTCATTTACTGCCAAAAAATATTCTTCTGAAGCTAAGTTAACAATATATTCATCGCCATTTTCTTTGGTTTCTTTATCCAAGTAATTAGCAATTTTATCTCCCCAAAATTGATAAAGATTTTTTATTTTTAAATTTTGCTCTAAAGATGTATTCTTGAAATCAGTTCCCATTTCTAATCGATAAGGCTGCATCAAATCAAAAGGCTTTAAAATACCATAAAAACCAGACAAAATTCGCAGGTTTTTTTGTAAAAATTCAAAATCATTTTTGTTAAATTTTTCCAATTCTATTGGTTTATAAACATCACCATCAAAAACGAAAATTGCTTGCTTAGAGTTTTTTAAATCAAATTTAGAAGAAAAATTTTGAAACCTTTCAAAATTTAAATCTGCCAATTTTTTGCTAATTTTCATAATTTTCTCTAAATCAGATGACTGAAATTTTTTCAGTTCCTTTACTAATTCTTGAGTTTCTTTTTCAAAATAAGGCAAACTAAAATTTTTATCACTCAAAGATGATTCATAATTAAGTGATTTGGCAGGTGAAATCAGTATAAGCATTGATAATTCCTTGCTTTTAAAATTAATGACAAGTTAAATATAATTCATATTTTCATATTATTTCCCAAAGTTTCAATATTTTATGGCTCAAGAATTACCATTAATGCGTAAAGCAACTGCCGTATGGTTAGTTGAAAATACGTCTCTTACTTTCTCTCAAATTGCTTCATTTTGCGGATTGCACGAGCTAGAAGTTCAAGGAATTGCTGATGGCGACGTTGCTTCAGGAATTATTGGTCAAAACCCAATATTATCTGGCCAGCTTACTCGCGAAGAAATTGAAAGATGCGAAAAAGACCAAAATGCACATATGAATCTTAACAGATCTGTTGCTTCTACTGTAAAATCTTCCGACAAAAAAATAGGAAGATATACTCCAATTGCCAGAAGACAGGATAAACCAGATGGTATTGCTTACTTACTAAAATATTACCCAGAAATCACTAACTCGCAAATCAAGAAACTAGTTGGTACAACTGATAAGATGATTGACTCAATTAGAGATAGAAGTCACTGGAATATGAAAAATATCAAACCTCGTGACGTTGTTTTATTAGGTCTTTGCAATCAATCTCAATTCAACGATATTTTGCACAACGAAAACGCAGAAAAAGAAGTTGAGAAGCCTAAAAGAAAGAAGAAAAAAGTAACAAAAAAATAATTTACAAATGAAATTGGAAATCTTAAAACCAGCGCCAACTTTTGTTCTAGAAAGCGATGAAGGTGAAATTTCTTTGTCAGATCTTACGGGTCAGAATGTAGTTTTATATTTCTACCCGAAAGATGACACTCCAGGCTGCACAATTGAAGCACAAGACTTCACTAAAAGAATCAAAGACTTTGAAAAACAAAATTGCGTTGTTTTGGGAATTTCAAAAGATACTGTAAAAAGCCACTGTAAATTTGTGGAGAAATATAATTTAGCTTTCAATTTACTTTCTGATATTGAAGGCGAAGTTTGCGAAAAATATGGCGTTTTAAAAGAAAAGTCTATGTTTGGCAAAAAATACTTTGGAATTGAAAGAAGCACTTTTTTAATCGATAAATATGGCAATATTGCCAATATTTGGCGTTCCGTTAAAGTCAACGGTCACGTAGAAGAAGTTTTAAAAACATTATCAAAGCTAGAAAAATAATCTTGATTTTTTGGTTTTAAATCTTATTTTGCTGCGCTCTTTGACAAATTTGACCTTGTTTGGTCACACTTTTTTGGATGATTTTTCTTTTAGAAAACTTTCCTTACTTAACAAAATCCTTAATTAGGAGTCACATGACAGCTGTTGTATTAAAAGCAGAAAAAAGAGAAAAACTTGGTTCTCTGCAAACTAAAAAAATTAAAAAAGAAGGCAAAATTCCTGCCATCATTTACGTAAAAGATGGTAACAACGTTAATATCTCTATTGATGCGAAAGAATTCGAACACGAATACTTCAAAGGAAATGCAAAGTCTTCAGTTCTTGAACTTGAAATTGCTGGTAAAAAAACCAAGGTTATAGCTCACAATATTGACCTAGATCCAGTTTCTGATCGCCCCATTCATGTTGATTTCTTCAACTGCGCTGACTCAAAAACTATAAAAGCTCAACCAAAACTTAACTTCATTAACCAAGATAAATCAGTTGGTTTGAAAAGAGGTGGTGTTTTACACATAGTTTTGAGAAAAGTTGCTGTTCTTTGTGAATCAGAAGCATCTGTACCAACAAAAATTGACGTTGATGTTGCTCCACTTCATGTTGGACAAAAAGTTAGAGGATCTGACCTAGTCCTTCCTGCTGGAGTTAAACTAGCTAAAAAACCTTCTTTCTTAGTTGCAAGTATCATTGGTCGCGCTTCTAAAGCTGAAGATGATAAAGCTGCTGGTGGCGCTGCTGCTCCTGCTGCTGATGCTAAAGCTGCTGCAGATAAAAAGTAATTTCTTTATAAATAAGAAAACAAAAAAGGGGCGATTAATCGCCCCTTTTTTTGTGCCTGATTTTTCTACCAAAACAACTTCCAATTTTTTTATCTATAGCGAAGTAACTTTATTTTAATCAACAAGAATACCGTTTCTATTGAAGATGTTCTTTACTTAGGAATAGATTATCAAATATTAATCTGCAGAGATTTGTTTTTTGTTATATTAATTTTTAATTCTAAAACGATTTCTAATTCCAAGGAAAATTAAAAACAATAATATACCATTAATCAAAGACTGCAAAGCAACTGCTGTTTGCATATCAAGTAAAGTTGAATAACCTTTTCCAGAATCATATAAAGGATTTAGAGTTCTAACAAAAGAGCTTTCATAAGGTTTTGGCACATTATTAATCTCAAAATAATATCCAAAATACAAGAAAGAGAACATTAAAACCATAAGAGGTTTTTCTACGCTGGCACCATATCCACTAAACCATTTATAGCACTTAAACAAAAATAACTCGCAATATTTAACGCTAACAATTTTGCATCGTGCAACTAAAATTTTACGCACTTTTTTGCTTGTCATTTTGCAAATTAAGAACACAAAATAACGAAATCTTCTTCCTTTAAATTTAGAATATAATTCCGTTTCTAATCCAACTTCTTTGGCACGCATTTCATAACCAAAATATTGGTTTTCTTTTAAATGATTTTTTACTGAAGCATATACCAAATCTAATATCTATACTCCCATTAAAGCGCTCTCCAAACATTTTGTAAAATCCTCAAATTTATCTCTAGTTTTCTTCACCAAATTTTTTACA
>VHBV01000119.1 GCA_016882165.1 Candidatus Pelagibacterales bacterium | reverse complement strand
AAATAAGAAATATAAAACAAGCTAGAAGATCTAAAAGAAGCCAAACCAATAATATTTGATCTATCGCCATTAAACCCTCTTATTGTTACATCTTGCGCTCTATCTTTCATTCTATAGCTTTGTCCCAAAGTTAAGCCATATTCATTTTCTGATTTAAAATATGATGATTTGAATCCATAGTTAACTCTTTCTCCCGATTCATTTCTATCAAAGCCAGAAAATCTGTCAGCAATAAAAATATTTGATATTGTTAAATCGACATTATTACTATCTTCACTTACTAAATTGTTAAAATTCTTTTTATAAGAACTGCTAATAATATTTGCCATCGGTTCAATAACGAAACTGTTATCTTTAGTCTTTTTTATTAATGGTAATTTCCAGTTAAGAGAAATTTCAGGTCTATAGTTAGTTTGATTTGAAGCATATTGGTTAGATGGTGTTGAGTATTTGAAGTTATTTTCTAAAGAATAAATATCAGTTTGAACTTTAGCATTTAAATTAAATAAATTTCCTTTTATGTTCATAGGAAGGTCAACTTCAGGAGTTACTGTAGCGCGGCGGTATTGAAGACCGCTTTCTCTTGTAATTACAGTAGTATTTGAAGAAAGACTGAATTTTTCTTTGTAAAATAGAGGTTTTGTTTCAGTGTGAGTCTCTATTATTGGAATTATTGTATTTGTTTTTTCAACACCAATATTTTCAAACTCTTGTATTCTTATAGTTTTTACAGAGTAAAATTCTCTGCCTTTTATGTAATCAAGATTTGCTTTTGAAAAAGAATAGCCACGATAATCAAAATGATAGTCACGCAAATAGCTGGCGTCAGAAGTATTGTCTAAAATAAAGTCCATTCCACTATTATTTGTAAAGTCAAACTTACCATTACCTTTTAAATGCCAACGATATTCTTTATTACTTTTACGACTATTTAAAACAGAATTAGTACTCAGATTATCAGTAGTAGTTGAGGTGTTTGAATTATTAGTAGTATTAAAAGAATTTATTAAAGGATTAACACGATTATTCCCAACTTCTACATCAGCTTTATATTCACCGTAACTTGTTAAATGATGAAATTCATTATTAATTAAAATTTGTCCTGTTGAAGGATAATATGTAGGAGTGGTTGTAAGTTCTTTGTTCGTAGAAATATTAAAGTAGTAAGGCACGTTAAATCCAAGTCCCAGTCTTGAATTCTTTGAATAAGAAGGATATAGAAATCCTGATTGCCTTTTTTTGGCAGGAAGAGGCGCTTTTAGGTAAGGTGTGTAAAAAAATGGCACATCATATAATCTTACAACTCCATGTTTTATTTTAAAATTTTGTGTTTCGCGATCTATAGTGAAATCATCAGACTTAATGGAAAGTAGATCACTTTTTTTGCCAGCAAGTTCATTATTTTCGCTTACTTCTGGATTTGGACATAAAGAGTAAATAGATTGCTTTATGTTAGTAATTGTTGGGCTTTTCCTTTCAATTTTTGGTGATAGTAAATAAGATCCATCGCTTAAAACAAGAGTATTGTCAAGGAAAACTCCATTTGAGAAATCTTCCTTAACTTCTGCTTCGCTAGATTTTAAGTTTCCTACTTCAATATTTTTTACCTTAACATTTCCAATTGCTCTTATTTTGCTTTGGTTTTGATTATAAAGCATTTTATCAGCATAAATTATACTACTTCCACGGCTTACCTCAACATTTCCTTCTGCAATAATTGAATTGTTGTTTTCATCTCCCGTAACGTTATCAGCTTTTAAAACAGATGACAGAGTGGTTTCACTTTGAGATTCGGTTTTTAAAAAAGCGTGAGAGTTTTTAGTTGGGAAAATGATTAAAGATGCTGATAAAACCAAAGGTTTTAACAAAATAGATAGTTTTGAACTTACATAAGTGAAACGTGTAATGTCATTTTTAATGCAGGATTTTTTATTCATAAAATTCATTATTTGAATTTTTCTCCTATATCAATTTTAACTTTTTTGTTTTGTTTTTCTTAAGCCATAGAGAAATCATCAATCTAGTTAACAAGATGGCTGTAAACATTGAAGAAAGAATTCCTATTGAAAGAGTCACAGCGAAACCTTTGATTGATCCATTTCCAAAAGCATATAAGAAGAATGCCACTATTAAAGTTGTAATATTAGAATCTGTAATTGTTCTAAAAGCTTGAGAAAAGCCTTGTTCAACTGCTGCAAAATTTGATTTCTTTTCACGCAATTCTTCTTTTATTCTCTCAAAAATAAGGACATTTGCATCAACCGACATGCCCATTGTAAGTACAATTCCCGCTATTCCGGGAAGTGTTAAAGTTGCACCAAGAATAGCAAGAGCTGATAAAATCATAGTAATATTGAAAAACATCGCAATATCAGCAATGAAACCAAAAAACCCATAAAATATTACCATAAACAAAGCAACAAACAAAAGACCATATATTGCAGCAAGTGTACCGCTTTTTACCGAGTCTAAACCAAGAGAAGGACCAACTGTTCTCTCTTCAACTATTTCTAATGGCGCCGGTAACGCCCCTGCTCTAAGTAAAAGAGCAACTTCAGTTGTTTCTTTATCAGTGAAACTTCCAGAAATAACTCCAGAACCCTGATTAATTATAGTATTAATTCTTGGTGCAGTAACAATTTTACCATCAAGAACAATTGCAAAGAATTTTCCAATATTGTTTTTAGTAATGTCGGCAAATTTTCTTGCTCCAACATCATTAAAGCGAAAAGAAACAGCGGGATTGCCTTCGTGATAAGTTGGTGCAGCATCAATTAATAAATCACCACTTAGAATAACTTCTCTTTCAATTAAATAAGCTCTTCCTTGATTATCGTAAACTTTCTCTAGATTAGGGTTTACTACATTAAGATTGTTGTTGGTAAAAGTCTCATCTGAAACAAAGTGAAAAGTCATTTTAGCAGTTTTTCCCAAAACTGATTTTATCTCATCTGCGTTTTGTGCGCCGGGAACCTGTAGCAAAATTCTATTTTCTCCTTGAGATTGAATAGTTGGTTCTTTTGTACCATTTTCATCGATTCTTCTTCTAACAATTTCAATTGATTGTTTTACTAGGTTATCCCTCATTATCTTTAATTCTTGTTTGCTGAAGAAAACTCGGAAATTTTCACCAGATTCTTCAATTTCCATTTGCTTATTTAGTTTTCTTATAAGCTTTTTTGCGGATTTTTTTTGTTCTTCGTCATTTAAAGAAAATATAATTTCATTATCTTGAACTGTAGGAATTGTTCTTATAGATTCTTCACGAAACCTTGTTTTAAGATCTTCTTTTAAAATATTTACTTGTTCTTTTAGATAGTAATCAAAATTAACTTCTAGCATCAACTGAGAACCACCTCTTAAATCAAGTCCAAGATTAACTTTTTGATCTGGAAAAAGTGCTTTTATTTTTTCTGCAAATTTTGATTCAGTATTTTGAGGAATAAAAGTAGGAATGCTGTAGAAAAGAGATAATAGACAAACCAGAGTAATTGCCAATATTTTTGATCTTGAGAAAAATAACATGATTCTTATATATTTAATGAAGCTTGATTTGTGGTTAGTAAATTCAAATTGCCACTTGTTTTTTCATTCAAAGCCTTTGAAGCTGAGCAATCCAACCAGATGAATTGCGCTTTTAGCTATTTTTAAGCTTTTTTCCCTTTCTTTTTAGAGATTTTTTCAGATTTTTCATCTTTTACCATCTCAGAAACGTAGTTTTTAAGTAACTTAACACTTACTCCTGGAGCAACTTCAATTTCAACTAGGTTTTCTTCTTTGTAAATATTTTGAACAACACCAACTATGCCACCACTTGTAACAACTTTTGTGCCAGTTTTTAGGTTATTTACCATTTCTTGATGTTCTTTATATTTTTTGCTCTGTGGTCTTATAATAAGGAAATAGAAAACAGCAAAAATTAAAATTAAAGGAATAAAACTAGAGAAAGAAATTTCTTGTTGGGGAGCCTCAGAAGCTTGAGCGAAGGCATCATTTATAAGAATTT
>VHBV01000118.1 GCA_016882165.1 Candidatus Pelagibacterales bacterium | reverse complement strand
AATATTTTTCTTTTCTAAATAAATTTTATCTCGACTATCTCATAATTGAACACTCCACCCGGAGTTTTGATCTCAACTTCATCATTAATTTCTTTATTTATTAGAGCTCTTGCAACGGGAGATAGAGAGGAAATTAGGCCTTCATCAATGTTTGATTCAAATTCACTTACAATTTTGTAAGTTACAAATTTTCCATTATCTAAATTTTCTAATTTTACAGTAGCGCCAAATAAAACTTTATTGCCGCTTAACTTTGAAATATCAATTATTTCTGCTCGAGAAAGTTTGTCTTCAAAATCAGCAATTTGAGCTTCAATAAAACCTTGCTTATCTTTTGCTGAGTGATATTCAGCATTTTCTCTCAAGTCACCAAGTTCACGTGCTGTTGCGATAGCAGTGATTATATTTGGTCTTTCAACATTTTTTAGGTTATCAAGTTCTGATTTTAATTTTTGATAACCTTCTTTAGTAATTTGAAATTTTTCCATTTTTTATTGCACAGTTTTCGTTAGTATTTGTAGTTATCAGTTTTGAATGGACCAGAATCAGACACTCCTATGTAGCTTGCTTGTTTTTCATTAAGTTTAGTTAATTTTGCGCCAAGTTTTTTTAGATGTAGTAAAGCAACTTTTTCATCTAATTCTTTTGGTAAAATATAAACTTTGTTATCGTATTTTTTATGATTATTCCAAAGTTCAATTTGTGCCATAACTTGGTTTGTGAAGCTTGCTGACATTACAAATGCACTATGTCCTGTTGCACATCCCAAATTCAGTAGTCTTCCTTCTGCAAGTAAAATAATTCTTTTACCGTCAGCAAAAGTAATTTGGTCAACTTGTGGTTTAATATTTGTCCATTTTAGATTTTTTAGTGAAGCAACTTCAATTTCATTATCGAAGTGACCAATATTACCAACTATTGCGCAGTCTTTCATTTTTCTCATATGCTCAATTGTTATAACATCAACGTTACCAGTCGCGGTTACAAAAATATCTGCTTGTTCAACAACGTCTTCAATTGGTAGAACTTGGTAACCAGCCATTGCAGCTTGAAGTGCGCAAATTGGATCAATTTCAGTAACAACAACTCTTGCGCCTTGAGATTTAAATGCTTCGGCACATCCTTTTCCAACATTACCATAGCCACAAATTACAGCTAATTTCCCCGCAATCATTACGTCTGTAGCGCGTTTTATACCATCAATTACACTTTCTTTACATCCATAAAGATTATCAAATTTTGATTTTGTTACAGCATCATTAACGTTAATTGCTGGAACTTTTAGTTTTCCTTCTTTTTCCATTTGGTAAAGTCTTGCAACACCTGTTGTTGTTTCTTCTGAAAGACCTTTGATTTCCGCTAAAATTTCTGGATATTCTTCATGAATTATTTTTGTTAAATCACCGCCATCATCTAAAATCATATTTGGTTTCCAATTTGGATTACCGTTTATTGTTTGCCTAATACACCAGTCATACTCTTCTTCTGTTTCACCTTTCCAAGCAAAAACAGGAATTCCACTATCAGCAATAGCTGCTGCAGCTTGATCAACAGTTGAGAAAATATTGCACGAACTCCATCTAACTTCTGCACCTAGATGAGTCAAGGTTTCAATTAGTACTGCAGTTTCAATAGTCATGTGAAGACAACCAGCAATTCGTGCTCCTTTTAATGGTTTGGAAGAGCCGTATTCTTGACGCAAAGACATTAGTCCGGGCATTTCATTTTCAGCTAATGTTATTTCTTTTCTTCCCCAAGCAGCAAGGTTGATGTCTTTGACTTTATAGTCATTAAAGTTTGAGTTCATATTTTTAAATTATTTGTTTTTTAAATAATGCGGGCTCGCAAACTTTAGATTTGCTAAAGTTTATAAATTCTTTTTTTTGGCTTTTTAAAAAAAGCCACTTTTTAGTCTTGATAATCAGCAAGATCTATAAAAGCTGATAATTCATATATTGACAAGCATTTTTTTAGTAAATGACAGGAGGGTAAAGCATCAAATAAATGAATGGTATAATTAATGCATATCCAAAACTATTGCGTTTTTTCTTTGAAGGTAAATAAAATAATACAAGTGTTGATAAAATTAACATAGTGGCAAAGAAGTATAAGAAAAATAGCTGAATTTCAAGACAAATACCGGCAACTAAAATGAATTTGGTATAGTCAAAAGATTGCTGCTGGTTTACGAATAGTCCATCTGTTCTTTTATAGAAAATTTGATAAAAAATTGTTGCTAAAATTATTGCAACGGCAGCACTAAATATTGAGTCAATTATTGTTTGATCATGTAAAACACGATTAGCCAATCCAATCATTAAAATAAAATTAAGAGCTTCTTGAGGAAATTTTTTGTGAGTATAGTCACAAGCTCCAAGAATTACCAATCCAACAGAAAGCATGGAATAAATTATAAAATCTTCGCTAAAAGAAAATTTTAAATAACATAACACGAAAGATATAGTTGTTGCCAACTCAACAAACAAGTGGGTACGAGGAATTTTGGTTTGGCAAGATTTACATCTTCCTAAAGTGAAAATCCAATTTACAAGAGGAATAAGTTCGCGGGTTCTTATTATAGTGTTGCACCGAGGACATCTTGATTTTGGTCCAAAATATCTTCCAAAACAAGATTCGCCAATTGGTAGTCTGTAAGCAAATAATGTTGCATAAGAGCCAAAAATTGCACCAAAAAATATTGATACTAGAATTCCAAAGAATTGTTCCATTTTATTTTTTATTATTTGAAAAAATTTACTATACTTGCTTTTAAATCTGAGTTTTTCTTTTTGTTCAAGTTTTTTGTGATTTTTATAACAGAAATATTTTCAGATGCACTTATAAGTGCATCTGAAAATATTTCTCTCTAAAAGTTAAGCTGATAATTGGTTATGGACTTTTCTTGGCTTTTTTTATTGTAAAAAAGTTTCTATAAATTTTTTGAAAAAAACAGTTTTACAACCGCAAGAAAATTTACATTGAGCTTAAACTATTTTTGTCTTTCTAAGTACAAAATTACGTCAGCTCTGTCTTGAGGTTTTTTTAGTCCTGCAAAAGCCATTTTAGTTCCCGGTACAAAATCTTTAGGTTTAGTTATGAAATTATTGATTGATTCTTTGTCCCAAGACCCACCTTTTGCTCTCATAGCATCAGAGTAGTTGAAAGCAGTTGCTGCTTTGGCTCTTCCAATAATGCCATATAAGTTAGGACCTACTTTTGCCGCCTCTCCTTTACCAAAGCTATGACAAGATGCGCATTTTTTTGCTACTTTTGCGCCACGATCAAAGTCAGCAGTTTTTAGAAGAGTTGCTAAGTCAACTGGTTTTTCTTCAACTTTTTCAATTGGTTTTCCATCTTTTGATACAGCAACTTCAAAACCTCTTTTTATCATTTTTTTTGGATGATATAGTAAACTTGCAATAACTGCGGAAAAAATTGCAATCATAAGTCCAGCAGCAAAGAATGTAGCTACTGATTTTAATTTAGCTTTTAATTCTTCATTTTTGGAACAAGTTTTGATTTTTTCTAAAAAATCTTTAAAAATAACTGTAAGTTTTTGCATTTTATTCAAACAAAGTTGATACGGATTTTTCTTGAGAAATGTTGCGTATTGCTTCCCCGATAAGGTTGGCAATATTGATAATTTTTATATTTTTAACTGCTAAGGTTTCTTTGGTTGGCTCAATTGAGTTGGTTATAACAAGGTTTTTCAATTGAGAGTTTGCGATTCTATCGCAAGCTTTTCCTGATAAAATTCCGTGAGTTATATAGGCAGAAACAGATTTTGCTCCTTTGGCAAGCAATGCATCAGCAGCATTGCACAAAGTACCGCCAGAATCGACCATGTCATCTACAATGATGCAGTTTCTGTTGTCAACATCACCAATGATATTCATAACTTCGCTTACCCCAGCTTTTGGACGACGTTTATCAACAATTGCAAGTTCAGCATTAATTTTTTTTGCAATTTCGCGAGCTCTTACAAGACCACCAACGTCAGGAGAAACTATGACTAAACCTTCTTTACCGGCAAAGCTTTCTTTG
>VHBV01000117.1 GCA_016882165.1 Candidatus Pelagibacterales bacterium | reverse complement strand
AGTATTTTCTGATAAATTTAGAATTTTTTTAATTGATCCATACAATGTTTTTGCACTTCCACCAGGAAAATCAGTTCTTGCAGTTCCAATTTGTGGAGTAAAAATTGCATCACCACTAAATATTGAATCACCAACTAAATAACTAACACAAGCTGGAGTATGTCCTGGAGTGTGAATAACCTTTACTTCTAAACTACCAATAAAAAACTTTTCACCATCATCAAAAAGCTTATCAAATTGAGATCCATCAGTTGGTGTATCATGAGAAGTATTAAAAAATGGAACCCAAAACTCTAAAACTTTGGTAATTGAAGATCCAATCGCAATTTTACCACCTAATTTCTCTTTAATGTAAGACGCAGCTGTAAGATGATCAGCATGAATATGAGTTTCTAAAATCCATTCTAGTTCTAAATCATTTTCTTTAATGTAATTTATTACTAAATCAGCTGAAGCATTATTTGTTTTGCCAGAAAAAATGTCATAATTCAAAACTGAATCAATAACCGCACATTTTTTACTTGATTCATCAATCACAATATATGTGAAAGTTGCTGTTTCTTTATCGTAGAAATTATGAATTTTCATATAATTTTCTAATTTTTAATCTTTAAATATTGGTAATTATACTATAAAAACAAGTGTCATCCTAAGCGTCAGAGAAGGATCTCGGAAGTTTTATCTCAGATTTTACCTCTTCAAGATACTTAGGCTTCTTTCATTATGACAGTATTTTCTAAGATGGTGTAGTTACACCCTTAATATTTAATTTTAAATAAAGATCAGGACGATTCTTTTTTGTAACTTCAATTGCTTTTTCTTTACGCCATTCTTCAATTTTCTTATGATGCCCTTGAGTTAAAACTTCAGGAACTTTTCTTCCTCTCCACTCATAAGGTCTTGTATAATGTGGATATTCAAGCAAATTTTCATATTCAGAGTTATCTTTTGCACCAAATGATTCTTCACTTAAAGACTCATCAGCTCCCAAAACACCAGAAACATTCCTTAAAATTGAATCAATTAGAACATATGCTGCTAGCTCTCCACCGCTTAAAACATAGTCCCCAATAGATATTTCTTCAATTTCAAATTCTTCTAAAACTCTTTGATCAACACCTTCATAACGACCACATAATAGAACTATTTCTTCCTCTTTTGCAAGTTCTTGAGAAATTTTTTGATTTAAAACTTTTCCACGCGGTGATAAATAAATTATTTTTGATTTTTTAGAAATATTTGACTCAATAGCTTCTGCAATAACATCAGGCTTAATAAGCATTCCAGCTCCTCCGCCATAAGGGTAATCATCAACTGTTTTATGTTTATCTTTAGCAAAATCACGAATATTGATTGCAGAAATTGACCATAATTTTTTTTCTAAAGCTGAACCCGTAACTGAAGCAGCAAGAGGACCAGGGAAAAGTTCGGGAAATATGGTTAAAATTTTGAAATTTATCACTGAATAAATATTATGTTAGAAAACGTTGATTATCCCTAAAAAACCAACAACCCTGATTTCTAAGTTATCTAGAAAACTAAAAAACTTTCTTCAACGCTGCTACTGCTTTTCTTGTTTCTTCTTCGTTTCTAATTAAAGAAAATCTTACAAATCCTTCTCCATTTTCTCCAAAACTACTTCCTGGAGTCATTACAACACCTGTTTCTTCAATCATTTTTTTGCAAAAATCAAAAGACGAAAGATGAGAAAATTTTTTAGGTAATTTTGTCCAAATAAACATACTAGCTTTTGGTTTTTCAACCACCCAATTAAGTTCTTTTTCAAGTAAATTACACAAAAATTCACCACGCTCTTTATAAAGTAAACGTAAATTTTTCAAATAATCATCGCTTTTTTCAGAAAGAGCGTCAATTGCAGCAATTTGAAGTGGATTAAACGATCCGTAATCAAGATAAGATTTAATTTTGTAAAGTGCTGATATTAAAGTTTTGTTACCAACTGCAAATCCAACACGACAACCAGCCATTGAATAACTTTTTGAAACACTTGAGAATTCAATTGCTACATCTTTTGCACCATCAACTTCAAGAATTGAGTGAGGCTTGTCTTTTTCATCAAAATAAAGTTCAGCATAAGCAACATCAGATATTATATAAATTTGATGCTGTTTACAAAAATCAACAATTTCTTGGTAAAAACTCAAACCAACAATCTCAGTTGTAGGATTACAAGGATAATTTACAATAACTGCCAAAGGCTTTTTCTCACCTTTAGAAACTTTTTCTTCAACAAATTTTTTAAAGTCACGCAAAAAATCTTGTGATTTAATAGCTGGCAAATGAACAACATTACTTTTTGATAAAGCAAAGGCAAAAGTATGAATTGGATAGGCTGGACTTGGCACAACGAAATAATTTTCAGAATCAGAAATTGCCGTTGCCAAAGATGCAATTCCTTCTTTGGCACCAATTGTAACCAAAGCTTCTGTTTTTACATCTAAGCTTACATTAAAACGACGTTTATAATAAGAACAAATTGCCTCACGCAAAATCTCAATTCCACCTGTAACAGAATAGGCAAACATTTTGCCATTCAGTGACAACTCAGCTAAACGATCCATCACAAACTGAGGCGGGGGAGAATCTGGAGTTCCCATACCAAAATCTATAATTTCAACACCATTTGCTGCAGCTTCCATTTTTAGGTGATACATTGCAGCAAAAATGTAAGGAGGAAGCTTCTCAGTAAGGTAAAACTTATTTTGCATTTTTAGTTGTTCAAATCTTTTAAGAATTCATCAATTTTTTCTTTTGTAACCCCAGGCATACAAATAATATGCGACCAATTACCTTCAGAAGCTAATTGCCATTTAACAACTACTTCTTGTTTTGGTTTGGGAAACACAACAGTAATTGCATGATCATTACGCCATGCATCAATTCCTTTTTCTTTTAATCTGCTTTCCAAATATTCTGCAACATCTAAACAAATTTCAGCTCTTCTTCTTAATCCATCAAGACCCATTTTATTTATTGCATACCACAAAAATACCGGAGAATGTCCATTTCTTGAACCAGTAATTGTTGTATCCATTGTTCCAATATAAGGAATTGCCTGCCCTATTCTATCTTTGTAGTTTTTCTTAACAACCACAACGCCACAAGGAATTGGAGATCCTATAAATTTATGACCAGAAATTGCGACTGAATCTGCTCCATTTTCAAAGTCAAATTTTGGACCTTGACCTAAAAGAGCCAAATATGTTCCAGCCAATGCTCCGTCTGCATGAATATAATGACTACGAATTGCTGAGTTTTTCAGAGCTTTCTTTATCTGAGCAATATCATCCTTAGCTTCAGTCATTGTAGTTCCAATATTTGCCACTACAATTGCAGGTCTATCACGATGAGTATGAACAGCATCTTTTAAGTCTTCATAATCCATCTCACCATTATCTTTAGCACGAATTACAATAGATGGCATATTCAAAAGATTAATATTTTTTTGAATTGAATAATGTGTTGCCTCAGAATAATAAACCATTCCATTCGGATAAAGTTCACGCGCTACGTAAAGTGCATATAAATTACCTTCAGAACCACCATTTGTCACATAGCCCCAAGAGTTTTCTTTTGGTGCTTTAAAAATTTCAGCAAAAAACTTCACAACTTCGCGTTCAATTGAGCGTGAGTTCAAATCGTAAGTTGATTCAATTAAAGGATCACCAAGGTTATTGAGCGGGTAATTTAAAAGTTCGAAAAGATCTGAATAGTTAAAATCAATTGAAACCGGATATCCCAAAAAGTTTTTTGCTCTATCTTTAACTTTACCAATATAATTTTCTAAAAATTTAGGAAAATCTGGATTACTGAAATTATTTGTCATTTTTTAGTTATTTTTATTTTCCTTCTAATAAATCTTTAGCTTTTTTACTTAAATCAACGTTAAGTTCTTTTAGCTGACGATCTGAAACATTTGCTGGCGCATTCATCATCAAATCTTGGGCTTTACCATTCATTGGAAAAGGAATAACTTCACGAATATTCGGCTCATCTGCCAAAAGCATTATAATTCTATCAATTCCTGGAGCAATTCCACCATGTGGAGGAGCTCCATATTTGAAGGCGTTTAACATTGCACC
>VHBV01000116.1 GCA_016882165.1 Candidatus Pelagibacterales bacterium | reverse complement strand
AAAAAAATCTATTCTGATTTAAAAACTCTACAAGAGGATGTAGATAATTGACTTAAAACCTATAACGAACTACGACCTCACTCTGGGAAATATTGTTATGGCAAAACACCATATCAAACCTTCTTGGATAGTAAAAAAATTGCCAAAGAGAAAAATTTATCAAACCTTTTTGACAACAAAAACAATAATTTTGATAATGAAAATTCAGTTATAAATTCAATTGAAAATCATTAAAAAAATTAATGCTTGAAATTGCACTGTCTGTCAGATCAAGTAGTTGTTTTTACAGTAAGTCTAGGTAATTGTTGGATCCGTCAAAGTACAACATTGGCAGGTTGGACTTTGGTTCAATTTTATATTTTGGTTTATATGCTTCACCCAGATTTTGAAAAGCGTCGTTCTTTCTTATACTTTGGCGATTTATATCGTACCAAGTGCTTATAGTGTGATTTGCTTCTGCTTCGCTTGATTTAAAACTTTCATCTGAAGTTGTTTCATACCAAGCAACAAGATTTTTAATTCCTAAAACAGGAGAGCTTTTTGTTAAAGATTGCGCGGAAGATATTTTAAATTTGTTGAATAAAGCGAAGCTTTTGATCGTTGCTGATATTAATTTAGCAATTCCAAAATCACGATTGAAATCTCAATTAGTGAAAATGCTGTGTTCTTTTTTTTAAATTAAAATCCATAATGTTGTAAGAACCTTATATCATTTTCAAAAAACATTCTTAAATCAGTTATACCATATTTCAACATGGCAAGTCTTTCAATTCCAATACCAAAAGCGAAGCCCTGATACTTTGCACTATCAATATTGCAGTTTTTTAAAACATTAGGATTAATCATACCACAACCCAAAATTTCCATAAATTTATCACCTTTACCGACTTTAATTCTGCCTTGTTCAATCGAATAATTTATATCAACTTCAGCTGATGGTTCAGTAAAAGGAAAAAAGCTGGGACGAAAGCGTAGTTCAACTTTTTCAACCTCAAAGAATTTTTGCAAGAAATTTTCTAATACCCATTTCAAATTGGCCATATTGACATTTTCATCTACTACAAATCCTTCAAATTGATGAAACATTGGTGTGTGGGTTTGATCAGAATCGCGACGAAAAACACGTCCCAAAGCAGCAACTTTAAGTGGAGGTTGTGAATTAATCATTTTTCTAATTTGAGTATTTGAAGTATGAGTTCTCAAAAGAAATTCTGAATTTTGTAGATAGAAAGTGTCTTGCATTTGACGTGCTGGATGATCTTTTGGCATGTTAAGTGCTGTGAAATTGTGAAAATCATCTTCAATTTCAGGTCCTACGGCAAATTCAAAACCAAGATCATGAAAAATTTCTCGAATTTCTTGCATTACTTTGGAAACAGGGTGAATTAAACCTTTAATTTCTTTTCTGGTTGGTTGAGAAACATCAATTTTTTCACCAATTAGTTTTTCGTTTAATTCATTATCTTCAAAATTATTTTTTGCTTCTTCAATTTTACTAGTAATTTCATCGCGAATTTTATTGATTGCTGCACCAAAAGATTTTTTTTCTTCAACGGATAAATTTTTTAATTGTGAAAAAATTTCAGTAACAACTCCTTTTTTGCCAAGAAAATATAGACGAATTTCTTCCAAATGTTCTTTATTTTTAACGGTAGAAATTTGAGAATTGAATTCAGATAAAATGTTTTCTAAACTTGGCATATGATTTTTGTTTTTTAGATATTTGTGTTTTCCAGAAAAAATTCTTTGGTTATGATTCAAGGATGACACTTGTTGTGCAAGAATCAATTACCTAAAATAAATCATAAACTTAAAATAAACAACTTATGTTTTGGTCTACAATTAATTGGTTTGGTGCTTTTACTTTATTAAAAAAAGAAGTGTGGCGTTTTTTGAAAGTTTATCATCAAACTTTATTTTCTCCGGTAGTAAACATTGTTTTATTCTTGGCCGTTTTTTCTCTTTCTTTAGGAAATCATATTGAAAATGTTGAAGGTGTACCTTTTCCAATTTTTGTTTCTGCCGGTTTGATTATGATGGCAGCAATGCAAAATGCTTTTGCTAATTCTTCGTCATCTTTTGTAATGGGAAAAGTAATGGGCCATATAGTAGATTATCTTATTCCGCCGCTTGGTGCTTTTGAATTACTTTTTGCTTTTGGAGTAGGTGCAATTTTGCGTGGAATTTCTGTTGCTATTGTGGCTTTTTGCGTAATTTCAGTTTTTGTAAAAATTCCCTGTTATAGTTTATCGCATATAATTTTTTATCTTCTTTTTGCTTGTTCTTTCCTTGCTTTACTTGGAGTTTTATGTGGAATTTTATGTTCAACTTTTGATCATATGTCTGCAATGACAAGTTATGTAATTACACCTCTTACCTTTCTATCAGGCACTTTTTATTCAACAAATTCATTGCCAGAATTTTGGAAAAATATTGCCCATTTCAATCCATTTTTTTATATGATTGATGGTTTCAGATATGGAATTACTGGTCATAATGACGGTAATTTAGAGATTGGAATGATTTATCTTTTTTCAATTAACTTGATTCTTGCAATTGTTATCTACAAAATGATAAAGCGAGGATATCGTATTAAGAATTAGATAAATTTAGGTAATTATACCATAACAACAAGTTTCATCGAGCGTTAGCGAAGGATCTCAGTTAAGGTAAGCTTTGAGCAAAAAATTTCCGAAATCCTTCGTTAAAGCTTAGTATTACAGTACTTGTTAAGATGTTATAGTTACTAAAATTTAAGTTTATCCTTTTTTGATAAGAAAAAGTGATGCAAGTCTAATGTATATTTGCGGGTGACTGCCAACTTATTTGAATTGGAAACACTTATAAAGTTTTATGATTTTATCTTAAATTTGCTTAGATATCTAAAATTTCTAAGATTAACACCAAAACATCACCACAAAATGAAAAATATCACTACTGTGAAGTCTATCTCCCTGCAAGAAAAAATAAATTGGATACAGCTGGCGCGAAGCGAGAATATTGGTAAATCTACTTTTTTCCGTTTATTAAATTTGTTTGGGTCCCCAAAGGCAGCTTTAGAAAAAATTTCGGAACAAGCTTTTCAAGGAGGCTTGGGCAGGGCAATCAAAGTTTATGCTGAAGTAGAAGCCGAAAAAGAACTGAATAATTCACAAAAATTTGGCGCTGAAATAATATTTTTTTGTGAAGAAAAATATCCAAGATTACTCCGTGAAATTGAAGATCCGGCACCTCTTTTAACTGTAAAAGGTAAAGTAGATTTACTTAACAAACATTCTATTGCAGTTGTAGGGCCAAGAAATGCTTCATTTAATGGAATTGCATTTGCTAAAAAAATTGCAGCAGATTTAAGTACTAATAATTTGGTTGTTGTATCTGGTCTTGCAAAAGGTATAGATGCTGCTGCACACAGTGTTTCTTTAAAAAATGGTACAATTGGTGTTATTGCTGGCGGAATTGATCATGTTTATCCAATTGAGAATACCGAGCTTTACAAAAAAATGTATGAACAAGGTTTAGTTGTCTCAGAATTACCTTTTGGTATGCCGCCAAAAGGTGGAAATTTTGTGCAAAGAAATCGTATAATTTCAGGTCTTTCTCTGGGTGTTGTGGTAGTTGAAGCAGGAATTAGATCGGGCAGTTTAACAACTGCCAATTTTGCTAATGAACAAAATAGGGAAGTTTTTTCTGTTCCAGGCTCTCCTCTTGATCCAAGATGTTTTGGCACCAATCGTTTAATTAAGCAAGGTGCAAAATTAACCGAAAATATTGACGATATTTTAGAAGAAATTGTTCATTTAAAAGCTAAGTTTGGTGATGTAGGAATTTTCAAGGAACCTGAAGTGGAAGATTTTGTTATTCCAGTTATAAAAATGCCTAGTGATGATGATATAAAAAAGGTACGACAAGAAATTTTGTCAAAATTAAGTTTTGTTCCAATTTCAATTGAAGCAATAATTCAAGAATTACAAGTTCCACCAAGAGTTGTAAATATAGCGGTAATTCAGCTTGAGCTTGCTGATAAAGCTGAAGTTAGATTTGGTAAAGTGACGCTTAAAAGTTAAAATTTAACTGTTTTGTTTAATCTTAAAAAGAAGAGATTA
>VHBV01000115.1 GCA_016882165.1 Candidatus Pelagibacterales bacterium | reverse complement strand
CCACAATTAAGTGAAATTTTACTAAATTCAGGAAATTGACGAAATTTTGCACTGTAACTAAAATTAGCAGCCACTCTGCTTTCTAAAAAGTTGGATTTGATTTTATTTACAATTAAGTTCAGACTTCCCGCATTCTTCTCAGAATATCCATCTATATTAGTTTGAACGAAATTTAGTGCAATTTCTGGAATGAAACTCCATTGATTATTGAGTTGAATAATTTTTCCACCTTTAATTTTTGCAGCATAAGCTTTTCCAAAAAAAGAAGCTTCAGATTTTTCGTCAACCAATTGAATTGACTTAGTTGCATCATATTGATTAAGAATCACTGAAAACAAGCTATCAAAGAAATAATCTTGCCAATTTTGCGAATTATATAGCGTAATTTGGTAAGAACTTACAGAATTTTGTTTTAGTTTACTTTCAGAATAAATTTGAGATATTCCATGGTTAAAAGAAATGCCAAAAGTGTTGTTATTTTCCAACTCTTTATCAAAACCAATAGATAAACCTACCGAATTTATTTTGTAACCTTCATCATCTTTGATTTCTTTTTGATTCAAATTTGATCCAAAACTTTCTATCCAGAAACCATTTTCTAAATTATTTGACCTTATTTTATCTAATCTATTTTCAAAAGATCGAAACGAGTTATTAACTAAGTTATTATTATTAGAAATCATTGCTTTAGTTAAGCTGGGAGAAACTTGATTTAGTATAGCTGTGCGCTTTTCTATACTAACTTCACTGTTATCAAGTGCCACCTGAAAACTTTGTAATTCATGGGAAGAATTTGCGCCAATTTGATTTATATTTTCATAAATATTTGCCGCATTTTGATTGCTTGTAACTTTAGAACTTTCAAGACGATTTATAGTTATAGTGACTGAATTTGCATTAGTTTGAGTGCTGTAAGTAAGCAAACCATAACTGTTAGAACTTGATCCATTAATTGAAATATTATTACTACTAAAAGAACTTAAAGTACCGCTTGTAGTATTTATTATTTCAAAACTTGAACCACTCACAATATAAGAAGAATTAGAACTTGTGTTAATTTTTAAAGTGGCATTTTGATCAATATTTACATCACCCAAAACCATTAATTTTCCAACTTCTTTACCCAAAGTTACCGATAAGACATCACCATTAGTTAGATTAAAATCACCATCAACAGTTTGCGAATTAGCTCCCAAATTAATTACACCATTTCCACCACCACTTAGATTACCAAAAATTGTTAAATCGTCAGTTTCGTCAAGATTTAAAGTACCATCATTAACATTTAAATTGGCAACATAAAGATCTTGTCTAGCACTTAAGGCACCACCAGAATTAATGTTTAAATTATCAATTTTGTTGCTTGAGTTTCCAATTGAATTGATTGAAAAATCAAATCCCGAAATATTTAATGTACCAGAAGATGAGCTAGAGCCAAGAATTGCCGCATTTAGGCTTGAACCTTCTTCCAAATTTAAAATTGCATTATCAGAAATTGTTATATTTTCTGAATCAATGCTGGAATAAGAATTTAAAATACTACCTTCCTTGATATTTAAAGAAATCAAACCAGAAAAATCAGAACTTTGATTAAAAGTTACAGCAAGTGAATCTGAACCAATATTTAAAATACTTGAAGATGCATTTCCCTCAACTTTTTTTAAACTTCCTCCTAAAATATTAAAAGTTGCATCACCCAAAAAAACATTGGCATTCAGAGAGCCCGAATTATTAATCACAACAGAAGAGCCCGAATTATAAATGGCATAAGTTTGTGAATTTATAGTTCCTGAATTTGTGATTGTGACATTATCTCCTTCATTTCTAACACCATAAATTGAGGAAGTAGAAGCAGATGTAATATTGCCAGAGTTGATAATTCTAGTGTAATTATCTTTAACATAAATTCCATTTCCAGAACTTGTAATTGTACCAGAATTTTCAACTTCGTTATAGCTGCTGGAATTTGCAGTTGAAGAACTTGCAGCACTAACATAAATTCCATGAGCTGAGCTGCTGGAACTAGTTGTAATTGTTCCAGAGTTAAAAATCTGATTTTCATTTCCAGAACCATAAACTCCGTAAACTTTAGTTGAAATTGAACCTGAGTTAGTAACTGAATTACTATCTCCATTTAGGTAAATAGCGTAAGCAGTTGTATTTGTGGTTGAAATTGAACCTGAATTTTGAACTATGTTAGAATCACCACCCAAATAAATGCCATAAGAAGTTGTGCCTTGAGTATTTATACTTCCTTGGTTGTATACTTCAGAATAGTCACTAATGCTAATTCCTCGACCAGAATTTCCTGTAGTAATAATTGAAGCCCCAGAACTATTGGTAATTTTATTGTAATCGCCACTTGATCTAATTCCATATGCACCACTAAATGCACCATTATTACCGGTTGTAATAACGTGAAAATTAGCAATTTGCCTTAAAGAAGAGCTGGTGCCAGAAAAAGAGCTGGTTATACCATGAGAATCAGTTGTTATATCAGAACTTGTGACATAATTGGTTTGAGAGGATATTAAAGTCACAGCAAACGCTTTTCTGACAAAGAGACACGAAAGCGCAAGAAGTAGTAAGTGGTGTTTGGTTATCATACGTAGTGTGTATAATTTAAGGTAACTATAAAACCTTAACAAATAATATAATCCTTAGCGAAGCGAAGAATGAAACTTGTTGTTATGTTATAATTTCCTAATCTAAATATTAAAAAACTGCAATTTGAAGTATTTTTAAACTAAATATCACTTTTTTTGCAAAATTCTGGTAATCCAGCTTCAATTTTTAAAATTTTACCGAAATAATTATTCAATTCAATTTTATAAGCATGCAAACATAATCTTTTGCAAATATCTTTTCTAAAAACAGCAGTTCCTCCATACTTAACATCATTTAGAATTGGGTGACCTAATTCTTTGCAATGAACTCTTAGTTGATGAGTTCTACCTGTCAAAGGCCTAAGTTCCAACAATGAATAGTCAGCAAAACTTTTTAACAAACTAAATTCAGTAATAGCTTCTTTTCCTTGCAAAAGATCTGGCATTACTTTTTCATTTTTGCCTAACATTTTTTTCAGAAGTGGAATTTTTACAACTCCTTCTTTTTTCTTAAAAACCCCATCAACTAAAGCTAAGTATGTTTTTTTAATTGTTTTATTTCGGAAAGCCTCAGTCAAAAATTCAGCTGTTTTAGAATTTTTAGCAATCAACAAAATACCACTTGTATCTTTGTCCAAACGATGAGTTAGCTGCCAAGTTTTTCCTTTTAAAAAATCATCAACTGAAATTTTGACACCACTTCCTCCTTGAGTTGCCATACCAGAAGGCTTATTAATTGCAATTAAATTTTCATCTTCAAAGATAATCCAAGATAAAAAATCTTGTCTTTTGTTTTCTGAAATTCTTGGAACTATTTTTTTACTTTGTTGACGTGATTTTAAATTCGAGAAGATTTCTATTTGGTCTTCTTCAGCAACTTTGTAAGAAGGATCAACTCTTGCAGCATTAACTTTAACTTTCTTCTCGCGAATTATTTTTTGAGATAAACCAAAAGAAATGTCAAATTCTCGACATAAAAATTTATCAAGACGCAAACCAACTAATTCTTTTTTTATTTTTGATATCAACATCTAAGCGCAGACTATTTTAGTTATATAAAATCCTGCAAATAAAGCAGAAATAGCCAAAACACACGACGAGGCTGCATATAAAAAAGCTTGCAAGTGACTACCAGAAGTTGCCAGACGGAAAAAGTCCAAAGAAAAACTAGAGAAAGTAGTAAAACCACCCAAAAAACCAACTAACAGAAAATTTTTCAATTTTGGGTCAAAACTGTCAAAATTTCTTATTATAAAATAGTATAAAATACCCGCTATCATTGATCCTAGAACATTTACAAATAAAGTTCCCCATGGAAATTTTGTTATAGCATTTTGAGTTGAATGCAGAATTCTCACTATGAAATCAAGCGACAAATAACGTAATACAGATCCAATAGCGCCGCCAATAGCAATTAAGAATAAATTCATAATTCAGTTTTTGATAATAAATTAAACCGCGACAACTTTTTAAAAAGCTTTTCTTAATTGCTCAGCCAAATCAGTATTTTCCCACGAAAAACCACCATCAGCTTCAACCAATCTGCCAAAATGACCATA
>VHBV01000114.1 GCA_016882165.1 Candidatus Pelagibacterales bacterium | reverse complement strand
AAAAACACCAACAATCTTTACTGAGAAAGCAATTGTTAGCGCCAGCAATATCAAAAAAGATATTTTCCACATTTTAACATTAACACCTTCAACAGCTGCTAAATCTTCGTTTAAGTTTATTAACAAAATTCTCTTAAATGCAAAAATCACATAACAAATGCTAATAATAGCAATCAGTGCGAGTATAATAATTTCAATATTATCAATTGTTAAAATATCACCAAAAATATAAGAACCAAAATTCACTCTCTTATCAGAAACATCATTTACTATTGCAGCAACAGACAAGCAAAAATAAGAAGAAATAGCAATTACAGTATCTTTAGAAAAATTTTTGTTAGATAAGAGCAAACCAACTAAAAATGCAAAAAATATTGCAAAAAAACTAAGAACAAAAATTTGATTTACTTCAAAAACAGAACCAAGAACAAAACCCAACAAGATTGAATGAGAAAGACCATCACCAAAATATGATAGCTTTTTCCACAGTACAAAAACTCCAAGCAGTGAACAAGAAATGCCAATTAAAATAAGGGCAATAAAAGGTTTTAGTAAGAAAGCTGAAATCACAGATTAGTTTACTTAATTGAAAGTTTTTGAAAACCAAATTAAAAGTCTTAAATCTATCAAAAGCAAGTTTTCTGTTATTGCAAACAGAATAAATCCGCTTCTGCTAAAGATCGATCGTAACACAATTTTTATGCGCTTGAAATGACAACTTAGAATAATAGAATTGTATTTTATTATTCTAAACAAATCTAATTACTAAATTTTTATAAAATTCTTTACTTGGCTTTTCTTTAAATAAAGAAATATTTGCAATTATTTTAGATAACTAAATTTGAGATATTTTGTTTAAAATTATTCAAAAAAACCAAGCGCAATTGACTTTTAATTTTTCATAATTACAACCACGCCCGAATAAATATAAGTAAATAAACACCAACTATATAATTGGTTGGTATAATAGTAGATTCAATAAAAAACTCCAATGGTTAAAAAATCAGAAGATAAGCTGAAAACAAAAGCTTCAACTAATTTTTCAAAACAAGACCTGCTTAAATATTATCAGGAAATGTTACTTATCCGTCGCTTTGAAGAAAAAGCCGGACAACTTTACGGAATGGGATTAATTGCTGGTTTTTGCCATCTTTATATTGGGCAAGAAGCAATTTCAGCTGGAATGCATGCAACTATGATTGAAGGTGACAAAGTTATCACAACCTACCGCGATCATGGACACATGATTTCTCTTGGCTCAGATCCTAAAAAAATTATGGCGGAGTTACTTGGAAGACGCGATGGATCTTCAAAGGGAAAAGGCGGATCAATGCATTTATTTGACCTTGAGAGACATTTTTATGGTGGACACGGAATTGTTGGAGCTTCAGTACCGATTGGCGCTGGTCTTGCTTTTGCTGATAAATATAAAGGCACTAATAACGTAACTTACTGTTACTTTGGCGATGGAGCCGCTCATCAAGGACAAGTTTACGAAGCTTTTAATATGGCAAAATTATGGGACCTACCTGTTCTTTTTATCATTGAAAACAACCATTATGCGATGGGAACTTCATTAAAACGCTCATCTTCAATTGATGAGTTGCATAAACGTGGAATTGGTTTCAATATCCCAGGCGCAAAAATTAATGGTATGGACATTTTTGAAGTGCTAAGTGAAGGTCAAAAATGGGTTGACTATGTAAGATCAGGAAAAGGACCAGTAATTTTAGAAATGGATACTTATCGTTACCGCGGTCACTCAATGTCAGACCCAGCAACCTACAGAAGTAAAGAAGAAGTTAATTGTAAGAAAGAACAAGACCCTATTGACTCTCTCAGATCTTACATTTTAGACAAAAAAGTAGCTACTGAAGCTGAAATCAAAAAAATTGACGATTCAGTAAAAGAAGAAGTAAACGACGTTGTAGAGTTTGCTAAAAACAGTCCAGAGCCTGACGCTTCTGAGTTAATGACTGAAATTTATAACTAAAAGTAATCTGAGAATAACAACAGAAATCAACCTATTAAAGAAATTTACTAAAGACATGGCAATAAGAAAATTAACGGTTCGTGAAGCACTTCGTGAAGCAATGGCAGAAGAAATGAGAACAACTCCTGAAGTTTTTGTTATGGGAGAAGAAGTAGCTGAATATAATGGTGCCTACAAAGTAACTCAGGGTTTGTTAGCTGAGTTTGGTTCAAAAAGAGTAATCGATACTCCAATTACTGAGCATGGTTTTACAGGAATTGCTGTTGGCGCTGCCTTCACAGGTTTAAAGCCAATTGTTGAATTCATGACTTTTAACTTCGCAATGCAAGCAATTGACCAAATTGTAAATTCAGCCGCTAAAACAAACTATATGTCTGGTGGACAAGTTAGATGTCCTATTGTTTTCCGTGGACCAAATGGAGCAGCTGCACGTGTTGGTGCTCAACATTCACAATGCTACGCAGCATGGTATGGCTCAATTCCTGGTTTAAAAGTAGTTGCACCTTATTCTGCCGCTGATGCAAAAGGTTTATTAAAAGCCGCAATTCGTGATGCAAATCCAGTTGTATTTTTGGAAAATGAAATAACTTACGGTTATTCTTTTGAAGAAGAATATGATGAAGATCACGTAGTTGAAATTGGTAAAGCAAAAATCTTGCGCGAAGGAACAGATGTTACAATTATAGCTTTCTCTCTTACGGTTAAATATGCCTTAGAAGCTGCCGAGCAATTACAACAAGAAGGTATTAGTGCGGAAGTCATTGACTTAAGAACAATACGTCCAATGGATCGTCAAACAATCGTTGAATCTGTCATAAAAACTGGTCGTTGCGTTACCGTAGAAGAAGGTTTTCCTTTTGCTTCAATAGGAAGCGAAATTGCATCTGTTCTTATGGAAGAAGCATTTGATTATTTAGATGCTCCAGTAAAAAAATTGGCTAGTATTGACGCACCTTTGCCTTACGCGGCAAATTTGGAAAGTTTAGCCTTGCCAAAAACTCACAACATTATAGAAGCTGTGAAAGAAGTTTGTTATCGTGATTAAAATTTTTTAGATTTCTCAATGTTTTTATACGACTTTGTCAAAAAACATAATATAACAAAACTGCTCTTCATAACCTACTTTAGCTGTCTTTGTCTTACTATGTATTTCTTCTTTTGCACAGTTTTTGGTTCAAAGGGTTTAATTGAATATTTTTCTCTTAGAAGCAAAGTTATAGGTCGTGAATCTGAGAAGCGCGAGCTTCTTTCAAAAATCCATAGCAAAGAAAACATGGTAAATAACATGAGCTTAGAATCGCTTGATCTTGATCTTTTAGATGAACAAGCAAGAAAAGTTTTGGGTTACGCTGGCAAAAACGAAATTGTTATATTTCAAGATCAGGAAAACTCTAATAATCAAAAAACCACCATCAGATGAGCCAGATTTCTTTTGGACAAGAACTTTATCGTAAAGCCTTTCATCTTTTCTTGCTTATAATTCCTCTAAGCTATTGTTATTTCGGCAGAATAGCTTCTCTAAGCGTATTTGCAATTTTAACTACAGTTTTATTAGCTCTTGATTACTCAAGACGCAATAATGAAAAGATTCGCAATATTTTTGCAAAATTTTTTGGAAAAATATTAAGAGCACATGAATTAAGTGGCGATAAACTCTGCGGAGCTAGTTTTGTTGGCATTGCTGCTTGTACAACATTTTTATTTTTTGACAAAAAAATTGCAGTAACTGCTTTTGCAATTTTGGCGATAAGTGATACAATGGCTGCAATTCTTGGCAGAAGCATTAAAAGTCCACCTTTCTTTGAAAAATCAACTGCCGGTGCAACGGCTTTTTTTATCAGCGGCATTATTGTATTAATTACTTGTGGTACTATTTTTAATGTTAAAGCTTTGTTTTATTTCTTTGGATTAATCGCTCTTGGAGCGACAACAATTATTGAGTCACGTCCAAGCTTTCTTAATCTTGATGATAATCTAACGATTCCATTAAGTTTTTCGGTTGTAATGACATTGTTTGATCTGATGTGGCATTATACTTAAATAACTTTAGGTATTCAACTGATGTCATCTTTGTTTCGTCATTGCCAAGAGCGCGAAGCTCGAAGTAGCAATCAATTTTGTCGCAAAACCTTTGAAATTATTGACTAGGTTGGATTTTCAAATCGACTCAAAAAAGTTTTTGCTCCTGGCAATTTTGTCGCAAAACCTTTGAAATTATT
>VHBV01000113.1 GCA_016882165.1 Candidatus Pelagibacterales bacterium | reverse complement strand
TTTGTTACAAAAGGATTTGTCAGATCAACTTTGGAAGAAATTGCGACGAAAGCAAATGTAACTAGAGGAGCAGTATATTGGCACTTTAAAAATAAGTATGATATTTTTTCCGCTCTCCAAGATGAGCTGTATCAACCACTTACAACTTCTATTCTTGAAGATATGAAGAAAAATTGCGATGATTCATTAAATCAATTAGAAAATCTTTGTATTAAACTACTAGTTGAACTTGATAACGATGATACAAAAAAAAAGATTCTTAAAATATTTTTATGTAAATGCGATTATTCTTGCGGAATGGAAGATATTGTAGAAAGGCAAAGAAATCAGAAGTTAAAAAATATCGATTTGTTTTCTCAGTATTTTGAACGTGCTCAAAAGAATCAAATACTTGTAAAAGATATAAATCCAAAAACTGCAGCAATTTCTTTGGCTTGCTATATGTCTGGAATCGTTACAGAATACTTAAGAAACCCTCAACTCTTTAGTTTAAAAGAACAAGCCCAACTATTGGTAAAACAATTTTTCTTAGCTTTTAAAAAATAGTAAATATCAAAGTTACTTCTGAGAATTAATTTTTACTCGTAAATCTTGCCAATATTTCAAACGTTTTTTTAATTCTCTTTCAAAACCTCTTTCGTTTGGCTTAAAAAACTCCGGACGTGATTTTTTTATAAGTTCTTTAGGAAAAAATTCCTGACCAGAAAAGCAATCAACAGTATCATGATCATAAATATAACCTTCTCCAAAGCCTTCTTCTTTCATCATTTTAGTTGGAGCATTTAAGATATTTTTAGGTGGCATCAATTCTGTTGTCGCTTCAGCAATTTCAATTGCAGCTTTATGAGCTACATAAGATGCATTTGATTTAGGAGCAGTTGCACAATAAATTGTAGCATGACTAAGTGCATAATCACCTTCTGGACTTCCCAAAAAATCATAATTTTCTTTTGCTGCCATTACTTGCAATAAAGCATTTGGATCAGCAAGACCAATATCTTCAGTCGCAAATCTTGCTAACCTACGTAGAATATAATATGGATCTTCTTTTGCTTGTAACATTCTAGCTAAGTAATATAAAGAAGCATCAACATCAGAACCTCTTAAAGCTTTATGAAAAGCACTTATTAAACCATAGTGAAAATCACCTTTTTTATCAAAATGCGCTGCTCTTTTAGTTATTATTTGCAATAACTCATCAACTGAAATCAGATCATGTAATTTATAGGAAAGTAGTTCTTCACAAGCGTTAATCAGGTAACGTGCATCACCGCAAGAAAGTTCAATTAGTTTCTGACGAGCTTCATTTGTAAGAGGAATTTTTTTATTTAAATGATTTTCAACTCTTTGTATAATTTTTTCCAAAGATTTTTCATCTAAAGACTTAAGAGTAACAACTCTTGATCTTGACAATAAAGCTGAATTCAAATGAAAAGAAGGATTCTCAGTTGTTGTACCAATTAATATTATAGTTCCATCTTCAATTGCTGGCAAAAATAAATCTTGTTGAGTTTTATTAAAGTGATGAATTTCATCAACCATTAAAATAACCGATGATTTTTTCTGTGGAGAATTTTGATCTTTTTTCTCGAAATCTAAATTTTCTACTTCAGTTTGAAAAAGAGAATCTGAAACGTTAAATGTTTTTTTTGCAGCATTTTCTATGATTTTTCTTATTTCTGAGGCTCCTGAACTAATTGCAGACATAGTAACAAATTGAGCATCAGAAATTTTTGCCAAAGACTTAGCAATTGTTGTTTTTCCAACTCCAGGTGGTCCCCATAAAATCATTGATGGAACAGTTCTAGAATTTTTTATTGCAGATAAAATACCAATATCTCCAAAAAGATGATCTTGTCCAATAATTTCATCTAAGTTTTTTGGACGTATTAAATCTGATAAAGGAGAGTTTTTTAACATTGAGTAATATAATTTAACTTCAGAAATTTTCTTAGACTAAAAAATAATAAAGTAACGTAAAAGATAAATTTATGCTTGCTCTTCAAAAATTTTAAGTTGAGTATCATTTTTAGTAGTCAATTATATTTAATAAAATTGACTATATAAAAAATTAATATGTACTTTAAAGAAAATATCGGGAAAAAATTCAGAAAAATTTATAAAAAAAATTGGAGAAAACTTTCAAGTTGATTACTCAAAAGAATTAGATTTAAGTTATGAAGAAGAAAGCTTAGAATCTTATTTTAACTCAAATTCAGAAAATAAAGAACATACATTGGAAGAATCTTCTAAAAAAAAATAAGCCTCAAAACAGACCTGCAGTTCCTAAATTACCAATTTTTTCTTCAGAATCTGACGAAGAAGAATTAGATTTTAAACCAGAATTTATAGAAAGGGTTAAGAAGAATTTAAGAAGCAAAAAATCTGATGAAAATTTTGGGCCATCAGCAAAAATTGATGCAAAAAGTCATGAAAAATTTAGCAAAAAGAATAAGACTAATTTGTGCACAATATCTTAATATTTATCGATAAAACAAAGTAAAAAATAGCTTTGATAATATTAGATTAAACTTAGAACTGTTTTGACAATATTTTGCACACCAATTCCTGATTCTTCTTGCATTTCTGAAACTTTATTTTGCTCAATAAACTTATCAGCCATAAAAAGTGAACGAAATTTTAAATCTGAATTATCAAGCAAACCCTTGTCCAGCAAAAATTGCGAAACAACTGAACCAAAACCACCCACAGTTCCTTCTTCAATTGTCATCAATATATCGTGATTTTTAGCAACTTGAATCACCAAATCTTCATCAAAAGGTTTGGCAAAACGAGCGTCAATTATAGTTATTTTTATATTAGCTTCATTTTCTAAAATTTTTGCTGCATTAACAACATTTGATAGAATTGCACCATAAGAAATAATAGCAACTTCACTTCCCTCTTGAATTAACCTAGCTTTTCCTATTTCTAGAATTTCGTTATCTTCAAAATTAATCTCAAAATTAGCTTCACCACGAGGAAATCTAAAAGCACTTGGACAGTGATTAATTTCATTTGCAGTATTAATCATTTTTACAAGTTCTTGTCCGTCTGATGCTGCCATTAAAATAAAGTTTGGTAAATTTATTAAGTAAGCAATATCGAAAGAACCAGCGTGAGTTGGTCCGTCAGCGCCCACAAAACCTGCGCGATCAATTGCAAAGCGAACTGGAAGCTTTTGTATTGCTACGTCATGAACAACTTGATCGTAAGCTCTTTGTAAAAAAGTAGAATAAATTGCAGCATATGGTTTAAAATTTTCGCAAGCTAATCCTGCAGCAAATGTCACAGCATGTTGTTCAGCAATACCAACATCAAAAATTCTTTCTGGAAGATCTTTGGCAAATATATCTAAACCAGTTCCTGTTGGCATTGCAGCAGTAATTGCTAAAATTTTATTATCTTTTTTTGCTAATTCAGTTAAACGCTTACCAAATATTTTGGAATAACTTGGATACTTGGAAACAACTTTTTCTTGTTCTCCTGTTTTGTGATTAAATTTAGAAACAGCATGAAGTTTATCATCACTAGCCATTGTATCAACATAACCACGACCTTTTTGCGTAACACAGTGAATTAAAATTGGATCACTTGAATTATTGTCACGAATGTTTTGTAAAATTGGAACTAGTATGTCCAAATTGTGACCATCAATTGGTCCAACGTAATAAAAACCCATTTCTTCAAATATATTACCACCCATCCACCATTCTTTAGCAGCTTTTTCAAATTTACGGGGAAAATAAGAAATTTTGTCTGGCAGTTTGTGTGATACTTTTTTGTAAAAATCACGAATTTTTAGGTAAGACTTTGAAGATGCAAGACGAGAAAGATAGTGTGACATTGCGCCTGTTGGAGGAGCAATTGACATATCATTGTCATTTAGAATTACTATCAAACGATTATTATTAAAAAAAGTCTCTTCTAAAGCTCCTGCGTTATTCATCGCTTCATAAGCCATTCCAGCAGAAATTGAGCCATCTCCTATTACAGCAATAACATTTGATTTTTCTTTTTTTAAATTTTTTGCAACCGCCATTCCAAGAGCTGCTGAAATTGAGGTTGAACTGTGGCCTGCGCCAAATGGATCATATTCACTTTCTGCTCTTCTAGTAAATCCTGCCAAACCATTTGCTTGACGGATTGTAGTAATTTTATCTCTTCTACCAGTCAAAATTTTATGAGGATAAGCTTGATGGCCAACATCCCAAATTAACTTATCTTGAGGCGTATCAAAAACATAATGTATTGCACAAGTAAGTTCAACAACACCAAGTCCTGCTCCCAAATGTCCACCA
>VHBV01000112.1 GCA_016882165.1 Candidatus Pelagibacterales bacterium | reverse complement strand
ATTGAGTAAACATTCTTTCCCTCAATTACGCTATCAGGACGAGCAAAATAAATATATTCAAAAATACATAATTTTGATGGTTTTTGCTCAAATGGTTGTAAAGATTTTATTCCATTACTATCAATAATAACCATCTCACCGTGAGCAACATCACGTTCAAACTTTGCCCCTATTATATCAAAAGCACAAGTCTCTGAAGCAACTACAACTGATTCGCCAAGTCTTGCGATTGACAATGGTCTTACTCCATTTGGATCACGAATTGCAACAATGCCATCTTTATGTATTATAACCAAAGAAAAAGCTCCTTCAATTTGTGATACAGCATCAATAATTTTTTCTTCTAAAGAAGATTTTTGACTTAGAGCAATCAAATGAATAATCACTTCTGTATCCATTGTAGATTGAAAAATTGCACCTCTTTGAATCAAACGATTTCTTAAAATATTAGCATTAGTAAGATTACCATTATGAGCAACTGCTAAAAATCCAAAGTTTAATTGTGCATAAATTGGTTGGTAATTTCTTGCTGATTTTTTTCCAGCAGTTGAGTATCTTACATGACCGATTGCAGCATTTCCTTCTAATTTTTTTACTATATCTGCTGAGTTAAAGTTATCAGAAACCAAACCATCAGCAAAGTGAGCTGAAAAGTACTCACCTGACATTGTAACAATTCCCGCAGCTTCTTGTCCTCTGTGTTGCAAAGCATGCAAGCCAAGTGCTGTATTTACTGCGGCATCAGAGCTATTATGAATTGCAAAAATCCCACATTCTTCATTTAATTTATCAAATATTGTATCAAGAGACATTTGTTTTTTTAGTTGTTAAGAATTTTCGTTTTATAAATATAGTTCTGTGACTAATCTATTGTATCGTAATTGGTACGAGACATAAGATACTTGTAAACAATTAGATTTTCCAGAATACGTTGCACATAATTTCTTGTTTCAGAGTAAGTAATTAACTCAATCCAATCAACAATTTTATCTAAGTCTTTTTCTTTTCGAGGATCATAGAACTCATTAATCCATCTTTGAGCACTGTTTGGACCAGCATTATAAGATGCAATTGCCAACATTTCAGAACCATCAAATCGATCAATTAGAGTCTTTATATAATGTGAACCTAGCTTAACATTATACTTTATATCTGTTGCAAGTTTTTCTTTATCATATTCTATACCAACATCTTTGGCAACCAGCTTTGCAGTTGCTGGCATTAATTGCATAAAACCAATTGCTCCAACATGGCTTAAAGCAGTAGGGACAAATCCACTTTCTTGCTTAATGATTGCGTGAACTAAAGGCGAATATTCATCATCTGGAACTTCTTTCACAATTTGAAATTTATCAATAACAAAAAATACATTTTTTCTAGCAGCAACTCTTGAAATTTTTGCATCAAGTTGTTGATCTTTAAATTCGTTTACAATTCTCATTATTGCCGCGACCTGACCTTCGGTTTGAGCGTTGGTTACTAAATATTCAAATATTTTGGTAGAATTTTTCTTATCACCTGTAAGAGCAAGTAAATAAGCAACTCTTGCTGCTTTTGACTGTGATATAACTTTCATATCACCGTACGTAACTTCTGGATCTTTAGGCAAAACAATATCTTCACGTGCATTTATGCTGTCTAAAGCACGGTGTTTATTTAAAGCCAGCTGACCATAGAAAAAAATTGGATATCTTGTTGCTTCTTTATACCATTTAATAGCATTTTCTCTATCATTCATTGTCTGGTAAGACATTGCAATCCAATATGCAGCTCTTGAGAGACTTACAGGCTGCTTAACGTTTTTATAAAGATAGTCAAAATGCTTTAATGCATCTTTTGGTTCATCTAAAAATCTAAGTGCAACCCAACCAGAAAACCATTCAGCTTCCCAAAAATCAGAAGATGTTACCGGTAAAGAATGCTTTGCTGCAAGAAGATAAGCTAATTTATATTCTTTTCTTTTTAACATTTCTCTTGCGTACAAATGGCGCAAACTCCACCATCTATCTGGATACTCAACATTTTTTGGCAAATCAATCATCAACTCAATAAGTTGATCCAAATCACCCTTACTTTTATACCAAAGAGCTTTTCGATACATCAATCCTTCATTGGACCTTAGCTTTCTTGGAACGGCAAAAATTGTTTGATCCAAATAACGTGGGTAATTATGCAAATCAATTATTGCATCTATTAATTTTTGATGGTCAACATCAACAAATCGTATGATTTTTTTTGCTTCATCTACTTTTCCATCCCAAAGTAATCTTTCAACACGTTTAAAATGATCGTTTTCAGTTAACTGATTTTGATATTTTTCTAGAAAGCTTTTTTCTTCTTCATCACTAAAATTTTCCTTTTTCCATATTTCCGAGATAAGATCTTGAACTTCTTTTTGCATTAAATTTCTTTGAGGATCAGAAGGCTTCAATCTTTTTAGAAAATCTAACTTTGACTGCAAAACATAAATTTTAGAAGTTGTCGTAATTGCCGGGTTTGACTTAAAATACTGCTCGCTTGCTTTATAGCTAATTCCATTATTAATTGCTATTTTTTCAGCATTTCTTCTCATTTCGTTCATATTAGGATAAAACTGATTATCGTTAATAAAACGAGATATGTCACTGAAAGCAGTGTTTTTTAAAGCATCTGAACTACTATATTTGTTCCATAAAATTATATCATAAGCTACATTAAAGACTTTTGGTTTAGAATTTTCAGAAACATTGTCCGACGATCTAGAAGCATAGTTCAAAGCTTCATCATAATTTCCTCTTTTAATTGCTTCTTCTATTTTTTTTAGATCTTGGAATTCTTCATCAGTAATCTTTTCCCATAATTTATGAGTTATAGGCTTTAAATCTTTAGCAAATAAAGACTGAGAAAAAGAAAAAAGAACAACAAAAAGCAAGGCTGTAGAGCATTTTGCAAGAATTTTTGTTACAGTCTTTGAAATTAACACTTGTGATACGAAATTAATTTTGAGAAATTTTTGAATAAATCTTAACAACAAAATATCTTATGTTTTTTTAAAAAAAATAAATAGATTAATTTGAAAATATAATCGAGAATTATAACAACTTTTATTTTAGGCAAATAAGACTTAAATTACAATTCGTAAAATATATTTTTTCTAAAAAAATTTTACTAATAAAAATATTAATTGCCGTTTCACTACAGATTCTTAATATTATAAGAAAGGTTAAAATCTATTTCATAATTACTAATTATTTTAGGAATTATACCTTTGATGATTAAATGACTATTTTATTATAAGCCAACTCGTCATAAAAAACTCTGTTTTTGGAAACGTGGCAATATAATTAAGAGTGGATGTTTCGCAATTTTGCTCACTGGCGATGACAAATTGATTATTCTATGACTAAAAAAATTAATCCTTTATTGGATTATTACCATTATTTTAGACACAAATTTCTTTTCATTTTTAATTATGAAATGTAAATATAGGTTTTATTTTTTAACAAAAACAACGTAACTTATTCTCAAAAAATGTCTTTTTTAACAAAATTAAAAATTAAATTATCTTCAGTTAAGATTGGTCAAGACGAGTTTGGCAACCAATATTTCCAAGGTAAAAAAGATAAAAAAAGATTTGTAATATATAATGGCATTGCAGAACCTTCTAAAATTCCAGCAAATTGGCATGGTTGGATGCACTATACAACCAATAAAGCTCCAATAAATATGAATACAAACAGACAAGCTTGGCAAAAATCTCATTTCCCTAATTTAACAGGAACTTCAAACGCTTATACACCAAAAGGTCATCTCAATAACGGTGGAATAAGATCTAAAGTAAGTTCTGATTATGAAGCTTGGAACCCAGAAAATTAAAAAAATAAATTCAACAAGTTATGAATAAAAATGGTAATTATTTTGAAATTATTGTCGGAACTTTCGTATTGCTTTGTGCTGGCTTCTTTTTGTTTGGATCAGTAAAAGGTTCAAAATCAGATAGTTCAGGGAAATACAGCTTAGTTGCAAAATTTGATAATATTGAAGGAGTTTCTTCTGGAAGTGATATTAAAATTGCTGGGGTGAAAATTGGAACAGTCTCTGAGCAATTTTTAGATCCAAAAACTTACCGCGCTTCACTAAAATTGTTAATAAATTCAGATGTAAAACTTCCAACAGATTCTTCAGCAAAAATATCTTCTGAAGGACTTTTAGGATCAAAGTTTTTATCAATTGAAATCGGTTCTGACGAAGAAAACCTTAAAGAAGGAGATGAAATTGTTTTCACACAATCTTCAGTTAACTTTGAAGAGTTATTGGGAAAAT
>VHBV01000111.1 GCA_016882165.1 Candidatus Pelagibacterales bacterium | reverse complement strand
AAAGCTATTGGAGGGTTTTTGGCTTCAGATGCATTTTTTCCTTTTGCTGATAATATTGACATTGCTGCAAAATATGGTATAAAGGCAATAATTGCACCAAAAGGTTCAATTCGTGATGAAGAAGTAGTTGCAAAAGCAAATGAAAAAGGAATTGCGCTATATTTTATTTCAACACGTCATTTTAAGCATTAATTTTTTAAATTATGGCTATTACCGACTTCTTTAGAAAATCTGCTAAAGCTATTGCAAGTGCTGATAAAGTTTTAAACTCTGACTTTAAAAGTAGTTCAGCTTTGGAAACACAGGATGTTTCGTCAGATGCAAATGAGTCGGTAAACCAAAATTCTAAAAATTCTGTTGCAAGCAAGCTAAATAAAGAGCAATCAAGTCAAGTTGATGAAATTGTTGAAAAACTGAAAAAAGATTTGAAATCAAGAAGTTCTAAAAATCAGTCTTTGCAAGAAAAGTTGTCTTCGACTGAAGAGACAAAAATTGTTCAAAATGTCCAAGAAGTTCTTCTTGATGAGGCTATAGGTAATAGGCAAGAAATTTCAAAACAAAAAATTATTAGTGAAAAATCAGAACAACAAGATTCTGTAAGAGAAACACAATTATCTCAAAGTGGTGGTTTAGTTTTTTCTGATTTTAACCGTGAAGATCCAAAATTTAAAAATGCTGAAAATTCAGCTTTTCAACTTGATGAAAAACAAACTCGTTTAGAAATTGAGAAAGAATTAAGAAGTTTTAATATTTCAGATTTTCATGTTAATGAAAATGATTCTTTTATTGATCCATCAAAATATTATAAGTTTCTTGCACTAAGAGAGCGTGCTGGTGGTTTGGGAATGGCTTCAGAGTTTAATAAAATGGAAGTTGCAATTGAGTTTATTAAATATCAGGAACTAGAAAAAGGAATTAGAAGACCTTCTTATGAAGGTTATCAAGACGATAGAAGATTTTTTGATGATGGCAATAAATCTACAAACTTTGGTATCAACGAAGATTTAAGAGAATTATTAGAAGGTTTTACAAAATTACGTGACTCTTTGGCTGCAGCAATTAGTTCTGGTGCTATTAAAATTATTCAAGGGGTGATTGACGATATTGATGAGATGGTATCACAAAAAGATAATAAAGAAAAAAAGTCTAAAAAAGAAGAAGTTACAAGTTATGTAATTGAAGATTCTGCTGCACCTGAAGCAAAAGAATTTGTTAAAAACTTGGAAAATGTTGTAACTAAATTAGAAAAAATTGGTCTTCAAACAAAAATTGAACGCGATCATGAAACTGGTGCTCAATATTTTGAAACTTCTCTACCTTCTGATTATAAGGGTAGTTTAGACATAAAAGAAATAAACTTAGAAGATATAGCCAATTCAGTTAAAAGATCGGTTTCTGGTCAGGAAAATAATTCTGCTGCGAAGGATTCTCAAGAAAGATTAGAAGAAAAAACTCCTAAGTTACGTTTTGTTGTGGGTTCTTTAATGGCAATTAAAAAATTGCAAGAAAAACAAGGAATAAAAAGTAAAAGTCTTGAAGATTTAATTGGCTCTATTGGTGATAAAACTATTTCCGAAGACAAAAACAAAGAAGATCAAATTACTGAAAAATCAAAAGAATCAGCCGTAAGATTTGCTGAGGAAGCCGCTGGAAGATTTACTCAAATGATTTTAAAACAAAGACAAATTAAACAAAAAGATAACCAAATTGGAGGTTAAGTTGTTATGAAAAAATTATTATTTTTTATTATAATTTTTTCTCTTGATGTTTTTGCCAAAGATTCTGATTTGATTTCTAAAGAAAATTTCTATATTGGTGTTGATGCTACTAAAAATGATAAAACAATAGGAAAAATTGATAATTCAGTTGCTGTAGATAAAGTTGAAGAAGATAGATATTATGGTTATAAATTGGGTAATAATGGTTTTTTTGTTGCACCAGAAGTTTCAATTTCAAAATCACCTAACCAAGCGACACAAAATTCTTCTACAACATCTCAAACAAGGCTTTCCGATCCATTGGTAAATTACAATTTGAGAGCAAATATTGGTTATGATTTTAACAAGTATTTCTCTGGTTTTGTAACTTACGATGTAGCCAAGTTTTCTCTTGATTCTGGACAAAATAGTTTTGGAATTAATGCAAATTCTAATATCAACTCAGGAAATGTTCCAATTATAGGAGTTGGTTCACAAATAAATTTATCCAACGATTTTGGAGTTAAATTTTCTTACAGCCAGCAGCAATTCGAAAATAGTTCAAATGGAAACGCTAAGATTAGTTCTGATGTTATAAAAATTGGAACTGTTTATAGTTTTTAGACACATTCAAAATATATTCAGATAACGCTAGAAACATGTCAGAATATGTGCTCAAAATAATTAGCTAACAGTCTCTCAATTCAAATCTGTCTTAGTATGCTACCAGAAAAAAATCTTATCTTTTATTTAAAATTTCCAGAACTTCTTGATGTAATTTTTTATTAGCAGAAGCAACTAGCTTAATGTTTGATCTTAACTCTAAATCATTTCCTTGCCAATCAGTTACAATTCCACCAGCATTCTCAATAATTGGAATTAATGCAGCGTAATCATAAACTTTCAAACCCGGATCAATTACAATATCTACAAATCCTGATGCAAGAGAAGCGTAAGAATAGCAATCTCCGCCATAAATTATTCCACCAATTTTTTGATATTTGGTCAATGCTGCAAGATTTTTTAAGATTTTTTCATCACCATCTTGAAAATAAAAAGGTGAAGAAGAACATAAAACTGCATCAGAAATGTGGTTGCAGTTTCTAGTGCTAATTTTTTTATTATTAAACCAAGATCCTTCTTCCAAAATTCCACACCAACGTTCTGAAGTAATTCCTTGATTCATGATTCCAAGAATTGGTTTATTTTTGTAAGTTAGAGCAATTAAAGTTCCAAAAATTGGACGACCAATGATAAAAGAAGAAGTTCCATCAATTGGATCTAAAATCCATTTATAATCACTAGTTTCATTATAATTGCCAAATTCTTCACCTATAATTCCATGAGTTGGAAATTTTTTGATTATTTCTTTTCTTATAAATTCCTCAATTTCACGATCTGCTTTTGTAACTGGAGAGTCATCTTCTTTTGCCATTTCTTCATTTGGAAGACGGAAATATTTTTTGGTAATTTCTGCAGATAAATCAGCTAAATAATGGGCAAAATCTTTAATTTCTTGAGTAATCATTTTTAAAAAAACTTGTGAATGAAAAAGAAAGGCATTAACACTATTAAAACCTAAAATTATAACTCTAAATAAGAAATTTAATTTGTTTGATGTATTTCTTATCAAAGGTTATCTTCTAAATATTAACAATGTTATTGTCATGAAATTATATTTAGGACAGTTTAACAATAATAATGACTAGCTAATTATGAAAGAAAGAATTGCAATAATTGCAGGTTACAGATCTCCAATGGGAAAAGCTGGTGGTGTTTTTAAAAACTTAAGTGCTCACGATCTTGGAGCAAGAACTGCTAAAGAAGTTTTAATTAGATCTAAAATTAATCCTGAAGAAATTGATGAAGTAATAATAGGAAATGTTGCTCAACCAGCTGATGCTGCAAATATTACCCGTGTTATTGCTCTTAAAGCTGGAATACCTCAATTGGTTCCTGCTTTCACAGTTCACAGAAACTGTGCTTCTGGAATGGAAGCAATGACAAGTGCTGCATCAAAAATTAATAATGGTGAAGCAGAAATAATTTTTGCTGGAGGAGTTGAATCAATGAGTAATATTCCACTCTTGTTTAACAAAAAAATGACTAATCTTTTTGCAAGATTAAGTAGATCTAAAACAATTTCACAAAAAATTAGTACAATTTTATCTTTTAGACCATCTTTTTTAAGTCCAATTGTTGGTATTACTCAAGGTTTAACAGATCCAATTTCTGGTTTAATTATGGGTTGCACAGCCGAAAATGTTGCAAAAGATTTTAGAATTAATCGTGAAAAACAGGACTATTTCTCTTTGCGTTCTCATCAAAAAGCTGAAAATGCAATGAATAATGGAATTTTTAGAGAAGAAATTATTCCTATATTCAATAATGATGAAAGAAATTCTCTTATGATTGAAGAGGATGAAGGAGTAAGAAAGGGCCAAACAACTGAAGCTTTGGCAAAGTTAAAACCTTATTTTGAAAAAGTTACCGGAACTGTAACAGTGGGTAATTCATCGCAAATCACAGATGGGGCAGCTTTTGCTGTTCTTATGTCTGAATCAAAAGCTAAAGAAATAGCAAAAGAAAAAGATATTGAAATTTTGGG
>VHBV01000110.1 GCA_016882165.1 Candidatus Pelagibacterales bacterium | reverse complement strand
ATTTGAACCAACGACCTTCAGGTTATGAGCCTGACAAGCTACCGGGCTGCTCTACCCCGCGATATAGTGATTTTCGTTTTTGTTGCTAATTCTTTATATAAGGAAAGAACCAGGAAGGTTGCGAATCATAATAATTACAAAGCTAAAGTGCAAGAGATAAATTAACTTTATTTTTAGTAACTATATCATCTTAACAAGTACTGTCATCTTGAGCGTTAGCGAATGATCTCGAAAATTTTTTGCTCAAAGCTTACCTTGCCTGAGATCCTTCGCTAACACTCATGATGACACTTGTTGTTATGGTATAATTACCTTATTTTTATTAATTAATTGTTGGAAAAACAAACTAATAATTTTTAGTTAGTGGTTTCAAATTTCAGAAAATTTAGGATGTAATTTTTTATAGATTTTAAGTGATTTAATATCTTTTTGTAAGTTTTTTGTGAAATTTAATAAGTGAATTTACTTAAAAAATAAGAGATAAAACACTTATTTTTTCTTTAAAAGAATTAAAATTTACTAAAAAAGAGCCATTTTGTTCAAAATCTTGTTTTCAAACTAGATTTATAGTTTTAATAATACAACTTCAGATTGTGTAATAGAATTTAATTTTCAATCAAATGGAATCAAAAGAGACAAGTACAAATATTAAATTAGAAGAAAAAAAAGAAGATTTTTCCACATAGGCAGTAGCAACAATTGATTTTGAAAAAATAAAAGAAGATTTTGCTACAGCCTTAGAAAATAATAGAACAGATCAAATGTTTGCAATATCAGCTTTTTTAGAAAATAAAGAAGAATCTGGGGTAGTAATAAAAGAAAACGACGAGTTATTAACAAGAGAAGAAGCAAAAGACAAATTATTAAGAAGTAATGAAGTAAAAATGAGTTTTGACTTGATGACAAAAAGCTTTATAGAAAATGGTCATCCCAAATTAACATACTTAACCTGCTTAGCATTTTATAATATATGTTCTGCAAATGGTAGTTTGGATATTATATCGTCATACTTAAAAGAAGATCCAAGTATCATACCAAACAAAATAAAATCTTTTTTAATTGTTCATGGAACAAGAAGTGAAAAAAGTTCAGAAATACCAGAAGAATTGTAGTGCCACTGTGATAAAGTAAAAGGATTACTTTCCTACGGAATAATTGAAAAAGTAGCAGACGAAATATATAAACTAAATGATGATTTGTTTAAACACTTTTCCAGTTCTGGTTTAGACCCTCAAATTGCAAGTACCTATAGCTACAATATTGCTATAGAATCTTTAGTAGAAAGAGAAAAACTTGCATTTACAGTAAATAATCCAAACCCATATACCAACTTTTTTCAAAAATATGGCGACTTAGGAGCTTCTTTTTTTCAAGATACTAAATTAAGAGAAATATTAACCGAATTTGGCAATCCTCAAAAGCAAATTCAGCCAGGCCAAACGTCAAAACTTTCGGGAAATAAAAAATTGGAAAGAGATATATAACAAAGGCGAAACTTTGAAAAACAAAACTGTAAAAACTAATAATCAATTTTAAGCAAATATAATCCACAGGCTGGAGCATTTGGTCCCGATTTTGCACGATCTTTGCTCTCTAAAATTTCTTTCATATCTTGAGGTTTTATTTTGTTATAACCAGCCCAAACCAAAGTGCCTACAATATTTCTTACCATATGATGCAAAAAAGATCTTGCTGAAACTTCTATGATAAGTTCGTTACCAACTTTCTGAATTGAAATATTTTCTATACTTCTAATAGGTGTTTTGCTTTGACATTCAGCATCGCGGAAAGAAGAAAAATCGTGCTTACCAATAAGAAATTGGCTTGCTTGTTGCATTTTTTCAATATCAAGAATTTTTCTCAAATGCCAGGCACGATTTTTTTGTAAAGTTAGTGATCCAGTTCTGTTAATTATAATATAACGATAATGACGCATTTTAGCACAAAAACGACTATGAAATTCTTGTGAAACTTTTTGACAATCAACTACTGCAATATCTTCTTTTAGTAAGTAGTGATTAAGGGCAAAAATTACTCTATAATTATCAAATTCTTTGCTTAAATCAAAATGCACAACTTGCCCTAAAGCATGAACTCCAGCATCAGTTCTTCCTGAAGCAAATATTTTTACTTCTTCTTTTGAAAAACTGAAAATTGCATTTTCTAGATTTTCTTCAATTGACCTATTTTTTTGATCAGGTTGTTTTTGATAACCGCAATAATTAGTGCCATCATATTCTATTGTTATTTTGTATCGCATTAATTTCAAAATTAAATTACACCCATTTAGATCCACTCCTTAATTCTGGCTAAATGAGAATATTCATTATAAATATATTTATCAGGGTTTGGAGCTGAAATATAAGAGTTATTTTGATCATTAAAATATTCTACCAAATTTTCTAAACCACTTTTTGCCGAAGAAACTAAAATCTTTATTTTTTCATTATCATCACAAACTTTTCTGATTTTTGATTCATTAGAGCCAGAAACCTTCCAATAATTTAAAGAAGAAATTGATTTATCTGATAAGTTTTTTATTTCTTGCTCTAAAACACCTTCAATTAACATTAAAGCTGAGATTGTAAGCTGTGGCTCAATTCCTAAAAAAACAGATTTATCAGAAGGAACTTGTCCGGTTTTGTAATCATAAATTGCAACTGAATTATCTTGATTGATTGTTATGCGATCTATCTTACCAGTAATTGTGACATCTTTAATATTTATATTTGAAGTAAGTTCAGTATAATTTTTTACAACTTCAAGTTGTTTTTCTTGTTGTAAAAAATATCCAAAAATTTCTTCAAATTTTGGCCACCAAATTAGCTCAGAACGATTTGAAATAAAATAGTTCTTAAAAATTATCTTAGCTTTATCCAAAAAATTATCTTGAGGATCTTTAATAAATTCTTCCAAAGCTTTGTGAACAAAACTTCCAAATTCAGCATAAGAAGGTTCAAAATCAAAATTTTTCAACTCTTTTAATTTTAGAATTCTTTTAGCATAAATAGAGTAGGGATCCAAAAGCATTTTTGAAATGTCAGTAATAGCCAGTTTTTTTATTCTATTTTTTTGCTCTGGTTTTGGTTGCGGTTGAGAAATCTTTAAGTTTTTTGAAAAGTTAGCAGAATTATAAATTTCAAAATAGTGATCGCCTTGATTTATATTGATTTCAAGTTTTTTACATAAAGTTTCAAATTTTAATAAAAAAGGAGAGGGTGAAGTTGGAGAATCTTGATAAGTTAAAGATCTAGTCAAAACAATTTTCTTATTTGAAAGATAATTACAAAAATCATAGCAATTTTGGCCAATTCTGCGTAGCTTTTTATCAACTCCTAAATCTTTTCTAATTTTTTTGCCCAACCAATTCTCAGATTCAACTTTTGGAAAATCACCTTCATTTAAAGAAGCCACAATCATTAAATCATAGTTTAATAATCTTGCTTCAATGGTTGAAACAATCTGTATTTTAGAAGATGGATCAGATTTTTCAAAATAACTAACTTGTTGTATAAAATTTTTAAATAGTGCTAAAAAGTCATCTTTGTTAACGCTAAATTCATTTTGCTTTTTTAAACTTTCAAAAAATTCATAAATTTCACCTTGTGCATTTTCATTTTCCAATAAACTTTCCCAAGTTTTAGAAGATAATTTTTCAATTACTTCAATCAAAAACTTTACGTAATTAGAAAGAGAAACTTGTGAACTTAAATTTTGTATTGGATCTAGTTTTTCATAAAATTCTTCAAAAAAATTTATAAGATTTTCATCATTTAAATCTTTTAATTTTAATCTAATTCCTGAAATCTCATCATTTATTCTATCTTGACGCAAAATTTCATTTTCAAATTTATAAATAAGATCTTTTTGTTTGTGATTATAAAAAATTGGATTTTTTAGGATTGAACTTAAGTTAATAGATGAAAAGTCATCACATAAAATCTCTAAAATACTGATAATAAACTTTATTAAGTTAGAATTTGAGATGCCAATATTGCGTGCATCATTATATTCTAAATTAAGGCTTTTTAACTTATATTTTAAAAATTCCACCAACTTATCATTATTACTTACCACAGCACATTTTTTGTCTTCAACAATTGCATCAAATATTATTAGACTGATTAAACCAGCTTCTTCAATATTGTTTTTTGCTTCAATTAAAATGAAATTATTTTCTATATCTTTTTTTACATCTGATTTTCCTAAAAAATCTTTTTGCCAATTAACAGTTTTATCTTGAGAAAGAGTCAGAAAAGCAAGAAAATCAAGTCTACTTCTACAACTTAGAGTAAATTTATCGTTCAAAAGATTAATGATTTTATTCTTATCAATCTTAACAAAATCAATCAGCTCATTTAAAATAAATTGAGGATTA
>VHBV01000109.1 GCA_016882165.1 Candidatus Pelagibacterales bacterium | reverse complement strand
GGAGAAGCAATTACTAAGTCGTATAGTCGTGACGTAAAATCTAATCCAGAAGTTGCAAGAGAAGTATTCCTAAGAAAAATAGCTAAACAGGAAGCCAAAAAAGAATCTGCCCAAAAATACGCAAGTAAACTAGAAGTCTCAAAAGATTATAGTCCTTTAGCTAAAGCTGCAAAGCACGTAAAAGAATATCTTAATCCATTTAATTTAGATCCAAAAAATATTCGTGATAGATTGACCGGAGATTTTGTTCTTCCAAACTATGTTTCTAAACAAAGCAAAGAAGTAAGAGATGCTGCACTTTCATCTACAAGATCAAGTTTAAAAACTTTAAACGATGAGAAAATTTCTATAGAAAAGAAATTTCAAGATAAAATAAATCCACAAAACAGTAAAACCAAAGGTTTTGTAAGTGGTTTTGATAAAAGAGAAGCTGAAAAAGAAAAAAATAAGTCCTTAAAAGATTGGAATGAAAAGAAAGAATTTTTTGCGTCGCAATTAAAAAAAGATGCTTTGCAAAAAGATGATTTTGTCAATAAATTGCAAGAGTTGCAAAAACTAAGTCAAGGTAAAGATAAGAATAGTATTGAATCTGCCGCAAGATTAAAACAACAAATGTTTTTTGATGCAAAACTTGCAGTTGATCAAGCCAAAAAAGAAATAAAAGAAAAAGAAGAAAGATTAAAATATCTAAATGATGAGCAAAACAAAAGAAATGCTGATTTGAAAAAACACGAAGAATCTTTTGCAAAACTACAAAAAGAACAAAAAGAAGTTCTTCAAAAAATTACTGATGATGCCGCTAAGAAAGAAAAAGCAGCCGAAATATTGGAATATGAAAAAAAATATCAAAAAACTAAAAAACGAGAAGAAGATTTGATCGCAAATCTTAAATCTCAAAGAGAAGAAATATTAAAATCAGTTGGTGGTGAAGACTTGTTGAAAGAAGGATTGTCAGAAATTAAAGGAACAACTTTAATTGAAGAAGAAGAGCGTTTGAAATTAATTGAAGAGCTTGTTAAAAAAGAAAATACAGAGTTTTTAGAATCACAAACTCAAATTGCAAAAGATGTCTATAAATCAAAATCCGATCTTGAAAGAATGGAAGATGAAATGGCAATTTTAGCAGAGAAAGCTGTATCTAGAGAAAAATTAGTTAGTGATTTAGATCAAAGAGATGCTTATTTGAATGAGCGTCTAAAAAAATTGTCAAAAGAAGAAGCAAAATCTGAAAATATTGAAAGTCAAATTTCTGTAAATCAAGAACTGAAAAACAAAGCTCAAAGAAAACTTGAATTCTCGAGAAAAGATTTGGCAAAACTACAAAGTAAAATTGATCAATCTACTAAAAAATTCGATTCCAAGAAAAGCAAAAAATTACAAAAAGATTTAGAAGAAGAAATTAAAGAAAGCGCTGCTTTAGAAATAGAAGACATATTTGTTGAGCGCAAAGTTTTAGATGAAAGATTATCTCTTCAAGAAAGATATAATGCAAAAAAATTGGATTCTTCTAACATAGATAATGAAATTGCAAAATTATCAGAAGAAATTGACAGCTTGGGAAGTGAGAAAGAAATTGAAGATAAAATCAATATTTTAGAACAATCTGTTGCGGTGTCTGACTTTAGAAAAAAACAAATTGAAGAAGAAATTGCTGCAAAAAATATAGAATATCAAGAAAGTGCAAAAAAATTACAAGACATTACATCTTCTGAAGAATTGCAAAAAAGAATTTATATGCAACAGTTACATGATATTCATAAAAATCATGATAACCCATTCCAATTAGACGAAGATTTACAAGAGTTTAAGAATACAAATAAAGGATCAGAAAAATATGTCTCAATGTCTTTTGAAGATTTAGAAAAAGCTATTGTGCAATATGAAGAAAAATTGAAGAAACAACAAGATGAAATATCTTCTATTGCCAAAGAAGCTAAAGAATTATTAGAATTAAAACTTGAGCAAGAAAGAATTTCTAAATCAGTAAATGTTCAAATTTCTGTGGCAAAACAAGACAAATCAAGCTTAGGATTAAAAGAGTTATATAAAAAAGATGTCGCTAAATTAAAAGAACTTCAGAAACAAATGGAAGATCTTAAAAAAGCTCCAGATCTTGCTACTGCTCAAGAAAAGAAAGATTTGGTTGAGCAACGAAAAGAGCTTTCAAGACTTATTATTGAAGCGGAAGAAAAAGTTTATAAATCTCAATCAGATATTAAAGTTGATAAAGAAAAATCAGAAATAAGTATTAAAAAAGTTGAGGTGAATGAAAACTTACAAGCTCTAAATATGACTTCTGAAGAATATAGAGATATTTCGATTTCTAAACAAGAAGAATTGCTTTCATTACAAAAAGAAAGACAGGAAAAATATGATCAATTTGCTAAATTATCTACAGATAAAAGCAACCCAGATAATGAAGATAATGCTAAAGCTTTAGCAAAAGAAATTGCATATATAGACAATCAAGCATATAAAGTTATGATTGAGCAAGCAATCAATCAAAAAGCCTCTCTTATTGCTATCGAAGAGATGATTTTGGAAAACTCAAGACTAGAACTTCTAGAATTTAAAGAAAAGACAGCTGGAAGAGATCTAACTAATGAAGAAATGATTGAAGAATCTATAAGATTGAAAAATGTTGAGTACTCAAAATCTATTATTGAATCTTCTAGAGTTGAGCTTGCTCAATATAAAGCTACAATTTCTAGTGAGGTTATAAAGGAAATTGAAAATATTACCCAGTTAGGACTTCATGAAGATGAAAGAACCAAAGAAGCTGTTGAAAATAAAGCAAAGCAATTAAGCAATGTTCTTGAAGCGTTAGATGAAGAAAAAAAATCAATTCCAGAAAATCTACAACCTTCTGTCGGCAATGATGAAAAAGAAAAAGATAAAAAAGACAGTGATAAAAAAGAAATTAATATAAATAATTACGCTGCAAAAAGTTCTCTATTTGCTGACAAAATGCAAGTTAATGCAAAGCTAAAACTTACCCAGCTTGATATATCAATGAAGAAAGCTGAATTAGACCGTTTGAAAGCTATAAAACCTGAAAATTTAACAGCTTTAGAGCAACAAAAGATATCAAGCTTAGAACAAGAAATTTCTTCTTTGAAATCAAAGTTACAAGGCAATGAAGATAAAAGTAGGGCAATAGACAATAAAATTTCTTCTGTCGATAGTTAACTTTTCTAATTAAGGAAATTATTCCGCGTAGGATTAACTGACTATTTTATTACAAACCAACTTGTGATTGCGATGTTTCTCTAGCCTTCATTGCGAGCTTTTTGCAAGAAAAGCGTGGCAATCTCTTTACATTATAATGAAGCAAAAGTATAAAAATAGATCGCTACGTTTCCCAAGTTTGCTCATTCGTGATGATGGAGTGGTTTTTATATAACTAAAAAAAATTAATCCTACACGAGATAATTAACCTAATTAAAATAACACTACTATCTTATTCCAAAAGATTATTCTGACTATCAGCTAAAGATCTCAGGTAATAAAAAATCTAACTCTGATATTCTTCGTTGAAGCCCAGAAGATCATTATTTCCTGTTTGATGAGATAAAGCCAAATCTTTTTATTTTACCTGCTTGACTTTAAGTCAATTACAAATTTAAATGCCAATCTCAATTTAATGGCAGACGTAGCTCAGTTGGTTAGAGCATCAGGTTGTGGTTCTGAGGGTCGCGGGTTCGAATCCCGTCGCTTGCCCCAAAAATTAAATTATCTAAATTACTTATTTTTCAACGATAATTTTCAACATAATTCTTCTCTAATTTTTCTCATGGATTTAATAATTTTAGCCATAATTACTGCTTATATTTTTTTTAGACTTAGTAAAAACCTTGGTAAAATTGACGAAGAGGAGAAACAAGAGATTCACAAAAAATTATTGGAGAGAAAAAGACAAATCGAAGAAATCCTCGATAGAGCTCAGAAATCGAGTGCATCAAACTCTCCAACTACAAATACAGAAAAAATCATTGGTTCAAAATCAACTAGCGATAGTAATATCGAAAAACTCGATGCTGTTAATCAACAAAACCTTAATAAAATATTCGATGCCTGTAATATTGATTATAATTTTTTCATCAATGGCGCTAAAATGGCGTTTGAAATGGTAATTAATTCATTTGCTAAAGATGATCTCGAAACACTTAAAATGTTATTATCTGATAAAATTTATCAAGGCTTTGAAATGGCCATTAAAAATCGCCAAAATCTTAATCATAAACTAAATACCAACCTAATTTCGGTTAATGGCGTAGAGATAGTTTCGGCTCTTCTGGTTGATAATTTTGCTTCGATTGTGGTCAAAATATCATCCAAACAAATCAACTATATCACCGATAAAGATCAAAATATAATCCAAGGCAAAAAAGAGGAAATTTCTGAAATTTTTGACATTTGGACATTTAAAAAAGATATCAACAA
>VHBV01000108.1 GCA_016882165.1 Candidatus Pelagibacterales bacterium | reverse complement strand
TGGTTTCAATACATTTAAAGAATTAATATCATTATAAAAAAATTCGATAATTTTTGTTGTTAATTCTTGTATTGAAATTTTTTGTTCTTTTGCTGCCATATTAATTTTATCATCAACATCTGTAATGTTTCTGACATAAATTACTTCTTGAAACAATTCTTTAAATAAACGAAACCAAAGATCATAAACAACAATACTTCTTGCATTTCCTAAGTGCGGCCTGTCATAAACTGTTGGTCCACAAACATACATTCGTAAACTGTTGTTTTTGATAGTTTTTAACTCTTCAAGCTTACGACTAAGAGTATTAAAAACTTTTATGTTTAAGTTGTAGTTAAGTGTCATTGATAAATTTCTTTTATAATTTTATTGCGTAAATAATTTTCACTTTTCACACCAGTGAATTTTGTAATGACTTCTCCATGTTGTGAAATAAGAGCTGTAAAAGGTATTCTACCATTATACGGGATATTTTTCTTTTTTAATAAATCCAGAAATCCATCTTTAAATACAAGATATCTTGGTTCAAAATAGAAATCACCGTAGTTTGACAAATAAGATTTTAGATTTTCTGAGGTTAAATTTTTATCAATTGCCAAAGCTATAACTTGCATTTCAGTATTTTGAAATTCACGAGCAATTTCATTGATTATAGGAAATTGTTTACTACAAACTGAACACCAAGTTGTGTAAATGTATAACAATATTGGTTTACCTTCCGATACATCAAATTGATTGGCAATTTGTGCAGTAGTCATTGCTATAGGTTCTTTGTCGTTAAAAGTGATATCATTTGATTTTGGAATTTGCACATCAAGACGCGCCGGATTTTCAACAAAAACATCCCACAGTAGTGAACCAGCTAAAACAGAAACTACAATAATGGCGAAAAGCATTGATATGATCCTCGATAATTTATTTTTCAAAGTTTGTAATTTATTAGATTTTTTATATTCTTGTAACGAAATAACTTTGCGACTGGACATAATTTTTATAAAAAAAAGACAAAATGATTTAAAATCCAATCAGGAAAAGCTTGTCTTAAATGTATTAAGAAATTAAATTATATCTTTTACAATACATCACAAATCAGTAAAAAAGCAATCAAATGATAATTAAAATTAAAAATCTTAAACTAAAGACAATTCTTGGAATTCATGAATGGGAAAAAACTGTCGATCGTGAAATTATAATTAACGCTGAAATTCATACCAATTTCAATAAATCACTTATAACAGATGAGATTGATGACGCCCTTGATTATGATGAAATTGTAAAAAATATAAAAAACCTAATTGAAAAAGAAAGGTTCAAACTAGTAGAAAAAATGGCCCAAGAAATTATGGATCTTATAATGTCTGACCAAAGAATTTCTAAATGTAAATTAGAAATTGATAAAGTTGGTGCAGTTGATTGCCTTGAGTCTTTCTCCGTAACAATTGAGCAAAATCAAACAAATGGACGATAAAACTCAACAAATTCTAAAAATTATTCAATCGCACGTAAAAATTAAAAACTACCTAACCGTTATTTGTTACTTTCTGATTGTTGGTGGTCTGCTATTTTACGTTTTTCATGCTTTCAACAAAGCTAATAACAATATAAAATTTGTAACAAAATACAAAAATAATGCGAAAGACTTTAGTACTCAAAAAACTATGACTAACCCTCATATAAAATTTCAGTATAGTAATGATCAAATTTACGACATAAAAGCTGAAAAAGCTTTTCATGAAAGCGAAAAAGAAGTTCTACTTTATAACGTATCAGCGGATGGTGAAATTGGAAAAATAACATCTGGTCAACTAAAAATTAACCAAGAAGGTGACCATTTAATTTTCACAGAAAATCCTGTATTAATTTTAAATACTAAACACACAGAAAATGAGTAATAAATTTGGCGAAATTTTTTCTTTTACAACTTGGGGCGAAAGTCATGGTGAAGCTATAGGTTGCGTAGTTGATGGCTGCCCTTCTCTATTAGAATTGTCAGAAAATGATATTCAACAATATTTAGACAAGCGCCGTCCCGGACAATCAAAATTTACAACTCAAAGACAAGAAAAAGATCAAGTAAAAATCTTATCTGGTGTTTTTGAAGGCAAAACAACAGGAACGCCAATTAGCTTAGTAATTTATAATGAAGATCAAAAAAGTGGTGATTATGGAGATATAAAAGATAAATTCCGTCCTTCTCACGCTGACTACACTTATTTCAAGAAATATGGAATTCGTGACTATCGCGGAGGTGGTCGCTCTTCAGCAAGAGAAACTGCAATGCGAGTTGCTGCTGGAGCTGTTGCAAGAAAAGTTTTAGAAAAAGAAAATATTAAGATTACCGGTTACTTAAGCCAAATTGGTGATAAAAAAATTGACTACTCGCAAATTGACTTTAATGAAATTGATAAAAATGATTTCTTTTGTCCTGATAAGGTTGCAGCTAAAAATTTCGAAGATTATTTACTTGAAATTAGAAAAGCTGGAGATTCTGTTGGTGCAATAATTGAACTGGTTGTTCAAAATATGCCCGTTGGTTTAGGTGAGCCAATTTATAATAAATTAGATGCAAAAATTGCTTCGGCTTTAATGGGAATAAATGCTGTAAAAGGCGTTGAAATTGGAGATGGAATGATGGCCGCCACCAAAAAAGGCTCTGAACTTGCTGATGAAATGTGGATGGAAAATGGTAAACTAAATTTCTCTTCAAATCATAGCGGAGGTGTTTTGGGAGGAATATCATCTGGACAAGATTTAGTTGTTCGTTTCGCGGTCAAACCAACAAGTTCAATTTTAATTCCCAGAAAAACAATTGATGTTAATGGTAATAATTGTGAAATTATTACCAAAGGAAGACATGATCCTTGTGTTGGAATTCGTGCTGTACCAGTTGGAGAAGCTATGCTAGCTTGTGTTTTGGCTGATTTTTTACTACTTCAAAAATCTAAAATCTAGTAATGAAAAAAGTAATTTTAATTTTATCACTATCATTTTTATTTTCCTGCAGTGGAACTAAAGATGAAAAATTACAAAAAAAATTCCACCAAAACTGGAATGATTACTTTGAAAAAAGTTTCAGCGATAGTCAAGCAATTGAAGTTTTTGTGGTAACTAATCGTAAATCTAAAAATAACGAATTCTCTTGTAATGCCGATGAATTTGGAGTAAATCGTGACCAAGCCTTAAAATATGGTAGTTGCAAAGTTAACGTTCCTAAAAATCATACAATTGGCGAAATTAACTTAGCAAAAGATTCGCGCCAGTCTTCCAACGAATATTTTAAGATTTTAGAAAGCAAATCTTTTAAAGAAGATGAATTAATTAAAAATATTAAAGAATCAAAACGTACAGCATTAGTATTTGTTCACGGTTTTAATGTAAAATATCAAGAAGCTTTACTTAGAGCTGCACAAATAGCTTACGATTTAAAATATCAAGGGCCAATTATTTTATTTACTTGGCCAGCAGGAGCTTCAGAAGGATTTTTTGAAGAAAGCATGATAAATAAAACCTACGAAAATAACCTTGCTAATGCTCGTGGTTCAGTTTCTTTGTTTGAAAATTTTTTAGAACTTTTCAGAAAAAATAACTTACAAATTAACTTAGCAGTTCATTCAATGGGACATCAAGTTGTTTTACCAGCTCTGAAAAAGCAAGGTGATTACGATAAAACATTAATTAATGAGCTAATTTTAAATGCACCAGACTTTGATACTAAAGAATTTTCTAAATTAGTAAAAAATATAAAAAAAATAACCAATCGAATTACACTTTATTGTTCACATGCTGACAAAGCTATAATTGCTTCAAAGAATTTTAATAACGGAGAAAGACTTGGAGCTTGCGTTTCAATAGACAATATAGATAGCATAAATGTTGGACTGATTGATGATTCAACTTTAGGTTTGGGACATGGTTATTATTCTTCACGAGCAGTACTGAATGATGTCTTTCAAGTACTTATAGGAATTGAAGCTGAAAAAAGATTATTTATCAGAAAAAGTGAAGTTAATAGTTCTGAAAAATATTTCCTCCGTAAATAAAAACCAGAATCACATTTTTAAAATATTCATAGAATTATTTATATTTGCCAAATTATCATTTTGACAATATTTGTAAATAAAGATTGCCTTGAAAAGTTCGAATTTTAGTTTTGTTTGAAACTTGATAATACAACTATTTAAGTTCCTAATTATAAATATTTTGCTTCCTATATGGGTTTTACAAAATATTTACAAACTTCTAAATACATTAAATAAGAATATGAAAAATTTAGCAAAAATTATAATTGCAGCTTCATTACTTTCTTCAGCAGCATTAGCTCAAGAAGCACCAAAAGCATCTTCTGGAGAGGTAAAAAACACTAATCATACAAATCAACAAAAACCTCAAAGACCACAAAATCAAGAAAGACTTGAAAGCAAAAAAGCAAACTCAGTACAAAATTCTGAGCTT
>VHBV01000107.1 GCA_016882165.1 Candidatus Pelagibacterales bacterium | reverse complement strand
TTTATGGGGGTGTAAGACCTTTTCCCCACCCAACAATTTCTTCAAAAAATCTGCCTCTTTCATAACTACAACTCCTCGGTTTTAAACTCGCTGTAGCCTTCATAGAAATAGCTAACATCAATGCCTTTCATGAACAAAGCGCGATCATCAATTTGATTGGTCAGGGCGGTTTTTAGCAAAAATTTGATTTCTAAATCTTTCACTGGGCTGCGCTGCATGGCGGAAAGGTAGTCGTCTTTATCAACCGCGTTCCAATCAATCACTTGTTTTAGTTCGTTTTTAAGAATTAGGTCAAGCCAAATGCGAGTGGCGCGGCCATTGCCTTCGCGAAAAGGGTGGGCAATGTTCATCTCGACATATTTCTCAATTATTTGATCGAAGGTTTTTTGCCCCATGGTGTCGATATGCTCAAGCGAGACTTTTAAATGCATCAGCGGCGCAAAGCGGAAATTTCCTTTGGAGATATTTACCTCGCGAACCTTTCCGGCAAAGTCGTAAATATCTTCAAACAAATAGGCGTGAATGAATGAAAGGCCTTTGAAAGTGCCAACTTCGGCTTTTTTTATATCGCCAGAATCAAAAAGTTGCTTTGCCTTTTGTTTGCTGATTTTTTCCTCCGCTTTGGCGAGATCTATTTGGTTGGTAAGGTTGAGTTTGTTTTCAAGAATCATGCTTGTTCTCCTTCAATTTGCGCCACTATTTCATCAATAGAACTGCGCAGTTGGTTAATTTTACCAACTGTTGCGTCGATCTCGGCATTGAGTTTGGCGATATCCACCACCTCGCGATTGTCTTTTGGCTCAACATAGCTGCTCACTGACAGGTTGTAATCCTTAGCAACGATTTCTTCTAAAGGAACTGATCTTGTGAAATGTTCGACATTCTCTTTGCTGTCAAACACTCGCATAATCTCGCTGATGTGGCTTTCGGTTAAAACATTGTTGTTGGTTTCTTTCTTAAACAAAGCGCTGGCATCAATAAACTGGATTTTATCGTGCATTTTTTTGGATAAGACCAAAATCGTCACCGCAATTGAAGTACCATAAAACAGGTTGGGTGCAAGCGAGATGATGGTTTCGATATGACCGTTATCCACCAAATATTGACGGATTTTTTGTTCAGCTCCACCGCGGTAAAAAATTCCGGGAAAGCACACAATTGCCGCGCGGCCTCTAGGAGAAAGATAGCTAAGAGCATGAAGCACAAAGGCAAAGTCAGCTTTTGATTTTGGTGCAAGCACACCAGCTGGCGCAAAGCGATCATCGTTGATCAAGGTTGGATCGTCTGAGCCAATCCATTTCACGGAATAAGGCGGGTTAGAAACAATGGCGTCAAAAGGTTTGTCACTTCCAAAATGAGGCTCACGCAGTGTATCGCCTAGCTGAATGTTAAACTTGTCGTAATTGATGTTGTGCAAAAACATGTTCATGCGAGCGAGGTTGTAAGTGGTGTGATTTAGCTCCTGACCAAAAAAACCTTCTTCAACAATATGAGCATCAAAATGTTTTTTGGCCTGCAGCAACAAAGAACCAGAACCGCAAGCTGGGTCATAGATTTTGTTGACGGTGGTTTGCTTGTGCATCGCAAGCTGTGCAATCAACTTAGAAACATGCTGCGGGGTGAAAAATTCACCGCCCGATTTGCCAGCGTTGGCAGCATAGTTTGAGATGAGGAATTCGTAAGCATCACCGAATAAATCAATTTGGCTACCGTGAAAGTCGCCAAATTCTAATCCAGAAACTCCTTTGAGCACTGCAGCCAAACGGGTGTTTTTGTCTTTTACTGTGTTGCCAAGGCGATTGCTGGTTGTGTCGAAGTCGGCAAATAGGCCTTTAATATCGTTTTCTGAATCATAGCCAATAGCAGATTTTTCAATTTCAGAGAAAATTTTTGCTAAGTCTGTGTTAAGGCTTTCATTGGTGTTAGCGTTTTTAACGACATTAACGAATAGCTGACTTGGATAGATAAAATAGCCTTTGGTTTTTATGGCATCGTCTTTAATGGCTGAAGTGATCACGCCGTCAGAGAGGCTTGCGTAATCGACACTTTCATCGCCGGCTTCGATATAGAGAGCAAAGTTTTCACTGATAAAACGATAAAACAGTGTGCCTAGCACATATTGTTTAAAGTCCCAGCCATCGACTGCACCTCGAACTTCGTTTGCAATTTGCCAGATTTGGCGTTGTAAAGCGGCTCTTTGTTGATTACTTGTCATTATATCGTTTTTTGCACCCAAAATAATTTTATTTTTTAAAATTTAGTAAACTCTTATTAAAGTTTTAATTATTATTTATCTGAATTCTTTCTTTTTAGAAAAGCATATATTGCAATTATTAATGAACAAATTGCAATTGAGGCAATAATTACGAGGTGTAAATATTTTTTTATAAGATCTTTGTTAGTTCCAATTAAAAAACCAAGAATTGTTAAAATGCTGGTCCAAATTGCTGATCCAATGGTGGTGTAAAAACAAAAAAGCTTCATATCCATTTTAGCAACGCCTGCTGGTAAAGATATGAAATGACGCAGTCCCGGAATTAGTCTTCCAATAAACACTGAAATGTTGCCGTGATTTTTAAAAAACTTTTCAATTTTTACTATTGATTCAGGTTTTACAAAAAAATATTTACCAATTTTAAATAAAACTGGTCTTCCCAAGTGATCGGCTAAATAATAGCTGAAAATTGCTCCAGCAACATTTCCTAAAACTCCATAAAAGATTACTAAGTAAAGATTCATCTTACCATAAGCAGCCGACATACCAGCTGGAATCATAATTGCTTCGCTTGGCAGTGGAAACATTGTACTTTCCAGAAACATTCCAATAAAAATTCCTAAGTAACCTATTTGATCAATAAAATTAACTAATAAGTTTATTGTTTGATCGATAATTTCAGATAGGTGCATTTTTTTTAGGAAAGATTTTGAGAAACAAATTTTTGTAGATCAACTTTAGAAATTCTGCCACTTCTTTTGCTTTCAATAATTGAACGAATTTTACTGTAAGTATTAGCCAAATCGTCATTTATAAGAACAAAGTCATATTCATTAAAATGACTAATTTCATCTTTCGCTTTTTCCATGCGTTTTTGCACAACTTCTTCAGAATCTTGGGCTCTTATTCTTAATCTTCTTTCTAATTCTTGTAGTGAAGGAGGTAAAATGAAAATTGATACAATTGCTTCGGAAGCAAATTTTTCTTTAATTTGTCTAGCTCCTTGCCAATCAATGTCAAATAAAACACAGTTACCGTTTTTTAATTCGTCTTCTACTAACTTTCTTGGAGTTCCATAATTATATTCAAAAACTTTAGCACTTTCTAAAAATTCTTTATTTCTTAACATTTCATCAAACTCGTTTTGTTTGGTGAAATAATAGTGCTGACCATGAACTTCTTGAGGTCTTTGAGGTCTGGTGGTTGCAGAAATTGAAAGTTTTATTAAAGGATCATTTTGAATTGTCATTTTGCACAACGTTGATTTTCCTGCGCCTGATGGAGATGAAATGATAATTAGAAATGGTTGATGACTAATGAACATATTTTTTATATGTTTAGAAAAGAAAATTCCTCTTTGCAAAAGAGGGTGGCTCAAATTGCTTATGAAATTTGAGCCGGATGATTTTAAATGTTAAAAGAAAAGTTTTGAGTTTGTTCTAAACTCTCAAATCAAGGATTATTCTCCGTCTTTAACAATAGATAAATCAGGAGCATCAGGAGCTTTCATACCAACAACGTGATATCCAGCATCAACATGCAGGTTTTCACCAGTAACACCATTTCCTAAATCTGATAATAAGAATACACCAGCTCCACCAACATCTTGTAAAGTAATGTTGCGACGTAAAGGAGCGTTATATTCATTCCATTTGAAAATTAATCTGAAATCACCAATACCACTTGCTGCCAAAGTTTTAACTGGTCCAGCAGAGATAGAGTTTACTCTAATATTATCTTTACCCATATCCATTGCTAAGTAACGAACTGAAGCTTCCAAAGCAGCTTTTGCAACACCCATCACGTTATAGTGAGGCATAACTTTTTCTGCACCATAATAGCTTAAAGTTATGATACTTCCACCACCAGCTTTTTTCATTAATTCTTCAGCACCTTTAGCAACTGAAACTAAAGAAAAAGCCGAAATGTTCATTGTATTAGTAAAGTTAGAAGGGCTTGTGTCTAAATATTTACCACGTAATTCGTCTTTATCAGAATAAGCAATTGCATGAACTAGAAAATCAAGTTTACCCCATTTTTTTTCTAATTCATCAAAAACAGCTTTTACTGATTCAGGATCAGTAACATCACATGGAAGAACAATATCTGAACCAATTGATTGTGCTAAAGGTTCTACTCTTTTTTGTAAAGCTTCTCCTTGGTAAGTGAAAGCAAGCTCAGCTCCATATTTTTTTGCTTCTTCTGCAATTCCCCAAGCAATCGAGCGGTTGTTTGCAACGCCCATGATTAGTC
>VHBV01000106.1 GCA_016882165.1 Candidatus Pelagibacterales bacterium | reverse complement strand
GACCCAATTGATCCGGATATCGGAATGACTTATAGTGACTATGAAAAAGCTTTAATAAGAGATCGTAAAAAAGAAAACGAGCCCAACAAAGAAGCCAATAAAGCAAGAGTTTCAATTCCAAAGATATCTAAGCTAATTACGACACCTCCTGCTCCAAAAATTGGTGGCGACAAAACCATAAGCTTCTCAGTAACAGACCAAGTTCCCCTTAAAGACGTTTTAATTGAGCTTGGAAGAGTTGCAAAAATTGATATTGATATTGATCCTCGTGTTTCTGGTGGAATTATTTTGAATGCTAAAAATCGTCCACTAAAAGAAGTTATTGATCGCATAGCTTCTTTGGGCAAACTTCGCTATTCTTACAAAAATTCAATTTTATACTTTGAACCAGATTTACCTTACACAAAAAATTATTTTGTAGACTTTTTATCTGATAGCCCATTGTGGGATAGTGTTTCTGCGGGAATAACTGCTATTACTTCAAAATCAAAAAGTACCGATTCTTCATCAGCCGCCGATTTTTCAACAACCTCCACTACATCTTCTTCATCTAGCAGCTCAACAATAAATGTTAACAAACCTGCTGGTATGATTTCAATTTATGCTACAAGAGAACAACATGAAGAGATCGGTAAATATTTATCAGAAGTTAGCCGTATTTCTTCAGCACAAGTTTTAATCGAAGCAAAAGTTGTTGAAGTAACTTTAAACAAGGATTATGAGACAGGTATTGATTGGAGCTGGCTTGATGCTGGAAAATCATTCAGCTTAAACGGTTCTCTAGGAAGCGAATCTCCTGTATTTCAAGCGACTATTCCAAAAGTTAAACTTTTTGGTCTTGGCGGCAATTTGAGCGCTTCTATTAAAGCTTTAGAGAAATTTGGTACTGCAAGATCAGTATCTTCTCCAAGAGTAAATGCTATGAATAATCAAAAAGCTTCTTTGGATTTTTCTGAAAAACTTATTTACTTTACACTGAGCGTTGGAACCTCTCAAAGTGCTTCAACAACTGGTACAGCATCCGTTGTAACATCAACAGTTACTGCTACTAAAAATGAAGTTGATGTTGGTGTAAAACTTGATATCACTCCATCAATTAACCTTGAAACACAAGAAGTTACACTGAATGTAAGCCCTAATCTTTCAACAGACTCTGGAGAAGTTGCGGTGGATCCATCAGTTAACCCAGCAACTGGCGAATCTCTCAATAACGAAATTCCAATTATCAGATCAAGACAACTTACTACAACTGCAAAAATCCAAAGTGGTAGCGTTTTAGTAATTGGCGGTTTGATGTCTGAAACAGGAAGTAACTCTGATACAGGGACTCCTTTATTACAAAGAATTCCAATCTTAGGAAACCTTTTCAAATACGTTTCAAAATCAACCAGCACCGTTGAAACTGTTATATTTGTTAAAGCAACAATTGTTAATAATTCTGCTCCTCCAAACAAATATGACCGCGATTTCTACGACAAGTTCACAATTGATAAAAAATCTTTTTAGGGTCACTTATCTAAGCAAATGAAGTCTATATTAAAATATATAATACTTAGCGGCACCAGAAACAGACTTTATCTTGGTCTTTTTATTTCTTTGATAATTGCTTTTTCTTTAGCAATTTTTCTTGGTTCAACTGCACTTATTGAACAAAAACAAATGACCACCGCCTATATTTCTGGTCTTAGTCGTGGTGTTTTAATCATTGGAACTGCTTTATTTGTTTGCTTAAGTATGAATAAAGCTTTCGAAAACAAAGAAGTTGAGTTCATAATTTCAAAATCAATCTCTCGTGAACAGTTTATTATAAGCTATTTACTTGGGTTCTTTGTTGCAGTTTTATTAATTTTCATTCCCTTAGTAATTGCAATTTTAACAATAACGCAGGCAAATAAGATTGGTCTTTTAGTTTGGTCTCTAAGCTTACTATCTGAAGCTATGATCATGATTGTTTTCTCTCTTTTAGCTTCATTAATTTTGAAAAATTCATTTTCTTCAATAATGGCTACTCTTGGTTTTTACGCAATATCACGACTCATGGGAATGTTTGTTATGGCAATTGAATTACCCCAAAATATATCTCAAACTGATCTAACAATTTCTGCTAGTTCTTTCGCTTTAGTTTTAAAAGTACTTTCTGCAATTTTCCCAAGACTTGATTTATTTGGTCAAAGCGAATGGCTAAATTATGGAATTGAAGATTTTTCAACAATTAAAATAATTTTATTACAATCTATCATTTACATTCCGCTCATGATTTTCATGGCTTTTCATGATTTCAAGAAAAAGCAGTTTTAGGTTTTTTAATACCAAATTATGCAAGATTTTCAACCAAGATTCTTTTACCATCTATATTCTCATAAAATCTTCTTCTGGCTTTTCTTTTTAATGTTCTCTTTGCAAATTTGTTTTTGGTATAAAACTGAAAAAGTAAAAGCAAAATTTGATATTGTTCCCCCTCCTCCAAGCAAATACTTGGTTTCAGCAGCTTCTCTTGGCGATAAAGAGTTTTTATTCCGTGTTTTAGGAACAAGATTACAAAATTCTGGCGATGTTTTTGCAGGATTCTCCGCTCTAAAAAACTATGATTATGTGCGTCTTTACCAATGGTTCAAAACACTCGATACTTTAAATTCTAAATCAAACTTTATTCCTGCTCTTGCAAGCTATTACTACTCGCAAACTCAAAAAACTCAAGATACAAAATATGTAATCGACTATTTAGATGAACACGCAACAAAAGATATTGATAATAAATGGTGGTGGCTTTTCCAAGCAGTTTTTATAGCAAAAAGCAGCCTTGGCGACATTGACAGAGCTTTAGACTTAGCTTATAAAATGAGTAAAAATAATTCTAAAAATGCACCTCTTTGGACCAAGGAAATGCCGGCATTTTTGCACGCTGAAATGGGAAATAGTTGTATGGCTTTTAAAATTATCGAAAAATTGATCAAAGAAAGCGAAAATGGAGAAAGAGTAATTGATGCTGAAGAAATGAATTTTATGCGTCATTTTATAAAATACAGATTATCTGAACTACAAAAACAAAAATTCGATCCAAAGAAATGTCACAACAATCTTTAAAACAAGAAGTTGAAGAAATAGTTAAAATTGCACTAAAAGAAGACTTGGCTTTTGATGACACAACATCTGATTTAACAATTACTCAAAATAGCAAAATAAAATTTCAGATTAATTCACGTGAAGAAATTATTTTCTGTGGTGAAGACGTAATATCAGAAACTTTCAAACAATTAAAAAGCTGCAAAAAATTTAAAGATGCAGAAATTAAATTAAACCTTTACAAAAAAGACGGACATAAAGTTAAAAAAAATCAAATGATTGCAAGTGGTGAAGGAGATTCAAAACTAATTTTAGCAGCTGAAAGAACAATTTTAAATTTGATCCAACATTTAAGTGGAATTGCTACTTTATCCAATCAATTTGTAGAAAAGTTGGATGATAAAAAAATAAAAATTTTAGATACCAGAAAAACAATCCCTGGTTTAAGAAACTTACAAAAATATTCAACAAAAATTGGTGGCTGCAAAAATCATCGCTTTAATTTGTCAGACATGATTTTAATAAAAGATAATCACATAGCAGCTTCTGGAAGTATTACAGCTGCAATAAATAATGCAAAAAAGAACAATAAAAAACTAAAAATTGAAATTGAATGCGACAATATAAAACAAGTTGCAGAAGCTATATATTCTGAACCCGATATAATAATGCTGGATAATATGAATATAAGTGAGATTAAAAAATCTTCAGAATTAATTAGATCTTATAAAAATAAAGAAATCATGATTGAAGTTTCTGGAGGAATTAATCTAAAAACCATTAACAAATACAGTCATCTTGACATTGATTTTATTTCTGTTGGCTCTTTAACTCACTCGGTTAAAGCAGTTGATATTGGTTTAGACATTTTGTAAAGAACCATAATACAAGACAAAGCCACAATTGTTATTGCTCATCTTCTTTAAAATTTAAAAACATGGATCGCAATTTAGTGCTTAATCAAGAGAAAATTCTGGAAAATGGATCTCACCAAGAATTATTTAATGTAATCCTTAAAAACAATTGTCATCTTGAAATTTAGCGAAGGATTTCAGGAGTTAAATTTCGGAGCTTATCGCCTGAAATTCTTCGCTTCGCTCCTAAATGACAATACTTGTCTAAAAGGGATAAAATTGCCTTATTTAATTTAAATTAATCTTACAAAAAACTTTGGAATAGCCAAATTGATAGATTTTTAAACATTTAAATATGAAATATTTGACTATACCAAACTAAATATCTATTGATAGCATAAAACCCTCTCCAAACACTCGTTAAAATTTTGGAAGTTGTCTCTGATTTTCTTTGCTAAATTTTTTACATGGCCCCACTTCTGTTAAATTGGGTTGAAGTCGGGGCTGTATGGTGGAAGGTAGAGAATATTGCAATTTGCTGATTCTACAAGTTCTGCAGTCCTTTGCGATTTATGGAAAGCTGCGTTATCTAAAATCACCGTT
>VHBV01000105.1 GCA_016882165.1 Candidatus Pelagibacterales bacterium | reverse complement strand
TCAGCATCCAAAATGGCTACCAAAGCACATTCAGGAATATCCAAACCTTCACGAAGCAAGTTAACTCCAACTAAACAATCATGTTTTCCTAATCGCAAATTCTGGATAATTTCAATACGATCCAAAGTATCAACGTCTGAGTGCATGTAAACAACATTAATACCAACATCGTTCAAATAATCAGTTAAATCTTCAGCCATTTTTTTAGTCAAAGTAGTGACCAAAGTTCTAAAACCACGCTCTTTTGTTTGCTTAACCTCACCAATCAAGTCATCAATTTGATTTTTGGCCGGACGAATTTCACAGATTGGATCAAGAAGTCCAGTAGGACGAATAATTTGCTCTACAATTGCACCATCATTTTTGGCAAGTTCATATTTTCCAGGAGTTGCAGAAACATAAATTGTTTGTGGTTTATAGCCTTCCCATTCAACAAATTTAAGAGGTCTATTATCAAGAGCTGATGGTAATCTAAAACCATGCTCAGTTAAGTTTGACTTTCGCGCAAAATCACCTTTATACATACCATCAATTTGAGGAACTGAAACATGACTTTCGTCAACAAATAGCAAAGCGTCTTTTGGTAAATATTCAAATAATGTTGGAGGAGGAGCTCCAGCTGGTCTTCCAGTTAAATAACGAGAATAGTTTTCAATTCCTTTACAAGAACCAACTGTTAGCATCATTTCCATGTCATAAGTTGTTCTTTGATTCAAACGTTGTGCTTCAACAATTTTGTTTTGCTCTTCTAATTGTTTAATTCTTATAGCTAAATCATTTTTAATATTTGCAATTGAAGTTCTTAATGTATCGGCAGGGGTTACATAGTGCGAAGATGGATAAATTGCTACTTCATTAAGCTTTCCGTAATTTTCTCCTGTTAATGGATCAAATTCCACAATTTCTTCAATTTCATCACCAAACATAGAAAAACGCCAAGCCCTGTCTTCCATATGAGAAGGAAAAACATCAACTACGTCACCAGAAACTCTGAATGTACAACGTTCAAAAGCCAAATCATTGCGCTCATATTGTAAATCTACCAATCTCATAATTAGCTTTTGGCGATTTATTTCCTCACCCATTTTTAAACGCAACACCATTTGCGAATAAAATTCAGGTGATCCAATACCATAAATACAAGAAACAGAAGCAATCACAATTGTATCTCTGCGCTCAAAAAGAGCACGAGTTGCAGCATGACGAAGGCGATCAATTTGCTCATTAATTTGCGAATCTTTTTCAATATAAGTATCAGTCTTTGGAACATAAGCTTCCGGCTGATAATAATCATAAAATGATACAAAATATCCTACTTCATTTTCTGGAAAAAACTCTTTCATTTCTCCATAAAGCTGCGCCGCCAAAGTTTTGTTATGAGCCATAATCAACGTTGGACGTTGTGTTGCCTCAATAATATTTGCCATGGTAAAAGTTTTTCCAGAACCAGTAATTCCAAGCAAAATTTGATCTTTTTTCTTTTCTTCAATACCTTTAAGCAGCTTTTCAATTGCCTTTGGCTGGTCACCAGCAGGCTTGAACTTGGAATGTATTTTAAATTTTTGAGTCATCTTTTTATTTTTTTTCTAAGAACCTGTCCTAAGTCTCGCTGCGATGAGAAAGACTCGTACTATAATTCATACAACCATAAAACATTTTCAATTCTTCTTAAAACTTCGGCTTTTCCCAAAATTTCTACAACATCAAAAATTCCACCAGCAGAAGCTGAAGAATAAGTTAAAATAACTCTTAGTAATGGACCAAAATCTTTGATTTTTAATGATTTTTCAGTCGCAAAATCATTAAAAGCATTTTTAACTCCGTCATGACTCCAATCATTTAAATTTCTTAACAACAAAGCTAAATCTGCAACCAAAGTTTTCTTTTCAGCAATAAGTTTTGAAGAAGAATCATCAAAATTTCCGGTAAAATTATCAAAATAAATTTCTAAGCTTTTTGCTAAATCACTTACTAAATCACTTCTTTCTTTCACAAATTTTATTGCTTTCAACAACCTTTCTTTTTCACTTGTGACAATTTCACGATCAAAAAACTTCGAACACAAGTTCAGTAACTCTTCTTCATTTTTTTCTTTAATGTAATGCTTATTAACAGATTTTAATTTTGTAAAATCAAAGCGCGATGGTGATTTTCCAATTTTCTCTAAATTAAACAAATTAATAGCTTCATTATCAGAAATAATTTCCATATCACCATGAGACCAACCCAAACGCAGCAAGTAGTTTCTCATACTTTCTGGTAAATATCCCATATCTTTATATTCAATAACCGAAGTTGCACCATGACGCTTGGAAAGCTTAGCTCCATCAGCTCCATGAATTAAAGGAATATGAGCAAATTCTGGAACTTTCCAATTCATAGCTTGATAAATGACTTTCTGACGAAAAGCATTAGTCAAATGATCGTCTCCACGAATAACATGGCTCACTTCCATATCATGATCATCAACCACAACTGCTAACATATAAGTTGGTGTTCCATCACTTCTTAACATAATTAAATCATCAAGCTCAGAATTTTGAACCTTAATTTCACCTTGCACCAAATCGTTAATAACCATTTCACCGTTCAAGGGAGCTTTAATTCTTATAACTGGTTTGACAGTTGAAGATTGAGATTGAAATTTATCACGCCATGGACTTTTAAAACGGAACACTTCTTTTCTGCTTTCAGCATCTTTTCTAAGATCTTCTAATTCTTCCGCAGAAGTATAGCACAAGTAAGCTTGGTTTTTTTCTAATAACTTCTCAGCAACCTCTTTATGTCTTGCCGAATTATTCGATTGCAAAATATAGTTTACATCATGATTTAAACCAAGCCAATCAAGACCTTGCAAAATTGCATCAATTGCTGCCGCAGTTGATCTTTCTTTATCAGTATCTTCAATTCTAAGCAAAAATTTACCACCTTTGTTTTTGGCAAAAAGATAGTTAAATAAAGCGGTACGCGCACCACCAATGTGCAGATATCCAGTTGGAGAAGGAGCAAATCTAGTTATTACAGACATGTTTTAAAATAACAAAAATGAGTTTGTATTCTTGACAATAATTAAGCTTAAAAGAATATAATTTAAATAATAAGTAACATATTTACAAATCATAAATAAAACTGAAATGCCAACTATACATAGTGCCGATATTGCTGCAAGATTATTGGAGAAAAAGGTAATATCAGAAGACCAACTGGCAATTGCAACAAAAGAACAAGAAAGATTGCACAGCACTAAAACCATTCCTGCCATTTTGGTTGAAATGGGTTTTATATCTGAAGGTGCTTTGGGAGAAATTTTAAATGAATCTTCCACAATTAAGAAATTTGATATAAAATCTGCTATCATTGATTCAAGACTTGTTAAAAAAATTCCAAAAGACTTTGCGCTTCACAATAAGTTAATTGCAATTTCTTACAGCAACAACGCAGTAACTCTTGGAATGTCAGACGTATTTGATATAGTTGCTCTAGACCAAGTTAGGCGATTATTTCCTCCACATTTCAAAATTCTTCCTGTTTACGTTTCAGAATCTGATATTTTACATGCAATTGATCAGTACTATGAATATGAGATGTCGATTGAAGGTATCTTAAAAGAAATTGAAGGAAGTCAAGATAACAATATAAATGACGAAGCTAACCTACGCGGTGACTATCGTAGTCCAATGGTTCGTCTTGTAGATGCAATTTTAACCGATGCAGTTCACCGTTCAGCTTCAGACTTACACTTTGAACCAGAAAACTTATTTCTTCGTATTCGTTACCGTATTGACGGAAAAATGGTTCAAGTTCGTAGTATACACAAAGATTACTGGTCAGCAATAGCAGTTCGTTTAAAAATTATATCAGGAATGAATATTGCCGAAACTCGTAAATCTCAAGATGGCCATATTCAATCAGAAGTTTTAGGCAGAAGAATTGACTTTCGTGTATCAACTCAACCAACAATAAATGGAGAAAATATTGTTTTACGTATTTTAGACGAAAAACAATCAATTCTTTCTTTAGAAAAGCTTGGATTTAACGAGCATAGTATCAATTTAGTTAATAAAATGATTAAAAGACCAGAAGGTGTTATTATCTTAACTGGTCCAACAGGTTCAGGTAAAACAACAAGTCTTTATACAATTATCAACTCAATTAACTCGGTTGATAAGAACATCATGACTTTGGAAGACCCAGTTGAATATCACATTCCAATGGTTAGACAATCAAATATTAAAACTGAAAGCGGAGTTGATTTTGCAGATGGTATTAGAGCAATTCTTCGTCAAGATCCAGACGTAATTTTGGTGGGAGAGATTCGTGACGAAGAAACAGCAACAACAGCAATTCAAGCGGCTATGACAGGTCACCAAGTATATAGCTCACTTCATACTAATGACGCTTTGGGAACTATACCAAGACTTATGAACATGGGCGTTCCTAGTTACCTAATTGCCGGATCTTTGATTGGAGTTGTTGCGCAAAGATTAACCAGAAAACTATGTCAACATTGTAAAAAAGAATATCCAATAGAAGAATT
>VHBV01000104.1 GCA_016882165.1 Candidatus Pelagibacterales bacterium | reverse complement strand
AAATTTGAGGATTTTAATGAATGTTTAGATATGGCTTTAATGGGAGTATAGATATTAGATTTGGTATATATTGGTAAGTTAAAAAAAATTAACAAAAATAATTTAATATCAAAGATTCTTATATCTTTGAATTGAATCAAAGTATTTGGGTTATTATGCGAAATTTAGTTTTTGAAGTTTATTGCGTGCAGTAGGGAGGGAGAGCATCCACGCCTTTTGGACGTGGATGTTAAAGTACTATTCAGCTTTCTTTTTTTTAGCTTTTTTTGGCTTTTCAGAAGCTTCAACTTCAGTCTTAACTTCTTCTTCACCTTCAGCTTTTTGAGAGAATTTTTCAGATTTCTTATCTGCTGCTTTTATAAGAGCTGCAACTTCAGAATCACTTCTACTAACAACTAAACGAACTGAAATGGAAGCCTCAGAGTGCAAAGCTAACTTCACTTCGTAAACGCCGATTTCTTTAATTGGCTTAGCTAAAATTACATCAGCTCTGCTAACAGACTTTTGCTTTATAACTTCATTAATTTCAGAAGCTATTGTGGCAGAACTTACTGAACCATAAAGTCTTCCGTCATCAGATGCATTTTCAATGATTATGATATCTTTGCCATAAATCTTTTCTTTTACCAAATTTGCAGATTCAAGATCTTTTTGGTTAGCTTGCTCAAACTCTTTTCTTTTTGATTCAAAAACTTTGCTGTTGCTCACAGTAAAGCAAATTGCTTTGTTATTAGGAATCAAAAAGTTTTTTGCATATCCGTTTTTTACTTCAACTACATCACCAATTCTACCTAAATTAGCAACTGCTGCTGTTAGAATAATTTTCATGATTATCTATAATTAAATTTAGTTTTGTGTTGTGTCTTTGTTGATTGGGGAAATCAAAGACAAGTGACGAGCTCTTTTAATTGCTGTCGCCAACGCTTTTTGTTTCTTCATAGAAACGTTAGTAATTCTGCTTGGAATAATTTTACCTCTTTCAGAGATAAATTTATTAAGAAGTTTTAGATTTTTATAATCAATTTCTACCAAAGGAATATCACGTAAAGGGCAGGTTTTTTTCTTTCTGATAAAAACACTTTGATTTACAAGAGAAACCTTAACGAAACCTTCTTCTGAATCATTCTCAGAATTATGGTTAGGAGAAGTTTTGTTATTTTTTTTAGCTACTTTAGCAACCATATTTATTTACCTCAAAATTAAGCTTCAAATTGAACTTGATCAAGCACCAAATCAGTTTTGGTAGGCTCTTTCTTAGCTGAAACTTTTCCAGCTTTATAATCTTTTGCACTTGCAGAAACGAAAAGAGGAGACTCATCAACGTGAGCTTCTACTTTAAATGTAAGACTTCTGATGATATCTTCATTGTATCCGATAACTCTTTTTAATTCTGCAACAGCAGCATAATCGGAATCAATTTTCAACAAGATGTAGTGACCACGAGAGTTTTTCTTAACTTTATAAGATAGGTTTCTTAAACCCCAATATTCTTTAGAAACAACTTTGCCGTTACCTTCAGTAACGATTTTTTCTAATTTGTTTGACAAAGCATCAATATCCTCTGCAGCTAAGTCTTGTCTAGCGATAAACACTGTCTCGTAAAGAGCCATAATTAAGTAAAATTAATTTGTTAAAAACCTGTCCTGATGAGGCTTTAATTAGTAATTATTGCTAAAATAAAGAACATCTAACACCCCACTTCAGGCAAAAAGAGTGCCGTAAAGTAGTCATTAAATTTTTAATTGCAAGACAAAGTTTTTATAATTTGAGGCAAATATCCCTTGAAGGATTAATTTTTTCACTTCTTTAAAAACTCGCGTCCGTCATTGCGATTGAGCCATCAAGCGAAACATAGCAATCCACACTTAATAATCTTCATTAAAAAGAGATTGCCACGCTTTTCTTGAGAAAAGCTCGCAATGACGGAAACTTAGAAGGAGATTACCACGTTTCGCTTGATGGCTCAATCGCAATGCCCGACGCGAGAAAGTTAATCCTTCAAGGGATAATCACCTAATTTGAGGTAATCTCAAGGTTAATTTTGACTAATATTTTATATTCGTTTTTTACAATCACTTTTAAAGATTTGATAGTTAAAAAACTAATTGGCAATAAGTCTTGTTTTTTATTGGACAATTGCAAATATGATTGCGTAATTAACTTATGTAATAAAACTGAAAAAATGCAAATTACTAACCGTAAAGCACATTTTAATTTTGAAATTGAAGAAGAGATAGAAGCGGGAATTATCCTTCTTGGCAGTGAAGTAAAATCTCTACGCGAAGGTAAAGCTAGTATTTCTGAAGCTTACATTGCTGAAAATAAAGGTGAAATATTGCTTATTAATGCTAACATTAATGAGTATAAAGGTGCTAATAAATTCAACCATACTCCGAAAAGACCAAGAAAGTTACTTCTTCATAAAAAAGAAATTGACAAAGTAATGGGTAAAATAAACTTAAAAGGTTATTCGGCAACTCCAATTAGAATTTACTTTAATAAGAGAAACATAGCGAAAGTTTTAATTGGACTTGGAAGAGGAAAAAAAGTCTATGATAAAAGAGAAACTATTAAAGAAAGAGACGAAAAAAGAAGAAGCCAGAGAGGAGAAGATTAATTAGAAATCTGAATTCAGTTTTTAGAAAATTTTAAAAAATACTAATATTAATAATGAATCTTCTACTTCTAGAACCTCTGAGAAATTTAAAACAAGTTGGAGAAGTATTTGCACTGCATTTATCAAATCTTGTTGGTGGCAATAAATTTTTCAACTTATTATTACACAAACCAATTAGAGTAGAAAAAATATCGTTTTGCCCTCGCCTATTCGAAGTTCAAAATGACGAATTGGTTATCATAAAAGCCCGAATTGAATCTTACGTAAAACCATCTAAATCAAAACAACCACATAAAATAGTTTGTTACACACCAAGCGGATTTGTAAATTTAATATTCTTTAAAGTTTTTCCCGGACAAATTGAGAGGTTAAAAATTGGAAGAGAAATTGCAATTTTGGGAAATTTGCAAAAATTACATACTGAGTACCAAATTGTTCATCCTTTAGAGATTATTGATTCTAGAGAAATTGATAATTTGCCAAAAGTTAATGTAATTTATCCATTAGCTTCAATTATTACACAAAAATTTTTACGCTATAGAATTCAAAATATTTTGAGAGAACTTTCTCCTCAAAAAGAAGAATGGATTGATGCAAATTTAGTTCAAAAGCAAGATTGGGTGGGTTTTATTGAATCATTAAAAAACTTACACTATTTCATTGAAAAGAAATCTTCTAATCAATCTTATGTAAATCAAAATTCGTTTAATAAAGAAAAAATGGCAGAGCTGGCTCGCCAAAGATTAGCCTACGACGAGTTACTAGCATGGCAAATTGCTGTTTTAATTGCCAAAAATAAAACCAATAATGAAAAAAAATTACTTCCCCTTAATAATAATCTAGCAGATGAATTCTTAATTTCTTTACCTTTCACAATCACAACTGCACAAAAAAAAGTTATTGCTGAGATTAAAAAAGATATTTGTTCCAATAAAAAAATGTTGCGTCTTCTACAAGGTGATGTTGGTAGTGGTAAAACAATTGTAGCAATTTTTGCTTGTTTACTTGCAAAATCTCAAAATAAACAATCTTGTGTTATTGTGCCAATTTCAGTTCTAGCAAAACAACATTTTTCTTATTTTCAAAAGTTACTTAAAATTTTTAATATTAAAGTCGAAATTTTGACTGGAGCTAATACTAAAAAACAAAAAGAAAAAATTTTGAAAAACTTAGTAAATGGTGAAATTGATATTTTAATTAGTACTCATGCAGCAATTGAAGAAGATGTTACTTTCAAAAATTTAGGCTTAGTGGTAATTGATGAACAGCACAGATTTGGTGTAATGCAACGTCTAAAAATGGTAGAAAAAGGTGATGAAGTTGATGTATTATTGATGAGTGCAACTCCAATTCCGCGAAGCTTGATGATGGCTCTTTATGGCGATATGGACATTTCAATTATTAATGAAAAACCTCAAAATCGTCAAGAAATTGAAACCTTAGTTATGTCAGAAAAAAAAGCAGAAGAAATTCATGACAGTATTAAAAGAAAGATTTCAAGAGGTGAGAAAGTTTACTGGATTTGTCCAGCAATTGAAGAAAATACTGAAGAAGAGCCAGAGGAAGATAAAGCAATTCTTGATAATAAGGACTTAGTAAGTGTAAAGAAAAAACATCAAGAATTAAGTAAAATTTTTGGCGATGAAGCAGTAGCATTACTTCACGGCAAAATGAAAGAAAGTGAGAAAGAAAAAATAATGAACGACTTCGCAAATATTGAAGGAAAATCAAAAATATTGGTTGCCACAACAGTAATTGAAGTTGGAATTGATGTTGGTGATGCCACCGTAATTGTAATTGAAAACTCTGAGAACTTTGGGCTTTCTCAGTTGCACCAATTACGTGGAAGAGTTGGTAGATCTGAAAAAAAATCATATTGCATTTTACTTTACGGTGAAAAATTTGGTGCCACTGCAAGGAAAAGGTTGGGA